>NZ_JCAKMZ010000011.1:0-84987 GCF_059515865.1 Acinetobacter sp. CY73
ATTCAGGAAGCTCTGGATATCGTATTTAAGATGATGTAGCTTATGTTTCATATTTGGCTATAAATATGAAGAGGTGTATCTCAAAGCTTACAGCAGTGTCATAGATGCGAAAAAGCAATTGAGCGCATATTTTGAGTTTTATAATTTGAAACGACCTCATTCAAGTCTAGACAAAATGACACCAAATGAGTTTTACTATGATCAGCTGCCTCAACAAAACAAGGTGGCTTAACTAGAGCAGAATATCAATTATAAATAAGCTTTTAGTTGTTCAAACAAGTGGAACCACCTCTATTGGTTGTACTCAGCAAGCTTTGAAATCATAGAAGCACCTTATGTGCTTCTATTTAGTGAATTAGGCGTTTAAGTGCATCAGTCTTTAGGCTGACGTGTCATGCTGTTTAATACATTGTCTTTATCGATGAAATGATGCTTCAGCGCGGCTGCAATATGACCGACTAACAATAATCCTGCTGCCCAAGAAATCCAAATATGTAAGGGTTTAACAATGGCAGTGACTGCAGGATTTTCACCAATCAACGCAGGCAAATCAAACAAGTAAAGCACAGGTGCGGGATAGCCAACACTCCAGCTATACAGACAGCCAGTAATTGGTAATGCTAATAACATGAAATAAAGCCCAAGATGCCCTAAATGAGCAAGCGTTTTCATGGTCGGTGACATTGTGTCAGGCAGCTTTGGCGCAGGGTGGGTATAACGCCAAAAGATCCGTATAACTACGAGAAAAATGATCGTTGTTGCAATGTTTTTGTGAAAACTAATCACATCACCTTTGAAGCTTCCATCAATATCGTAGCTTAAAAAATTACCGCTATAAAAACCAACAATCCAAGCGAGAATAAAGATGATCGCCATGAGCCAATGAATGATTTGAGCAGTGCGAGTGTAGTATTGTTTTGAGTTATTCATGATTCAATTCGATTTTTTGGTTTGTGTATCATAGTTGAAAGCATCAGATTGTTATAGCTCAGATCTAGAACATAGTGTTGAATGAATAGAACAATCGTAAAAAATTGAGAACAAGCGCATTTGTTCTCAATTTAGACAGATGACTGTGATGTACAATTTAAATATTTCTAAATATATTCAAATTAGGCAGAATATCGCTATTATTTTTATAAACATCAGGATGTTTAAGTGAAAAAACTAATTGCAGTACTTGCACCATTGGCTCTAGTCTTGTCTGCTTGTGCTACAGGAACGACAGGTACATCTTCAACAGCAGGTACAACGACTCAACAATTGGGTGTAGCTGCTTTGAAAATCGGTATCAATGCCAAATGTACAACTGAGTTGAATAATCTACCTGCTTGGCAAACTGCAACAAAGCTGATGACAACTGAACAAAAAACCAATATTCAAACTGAAATCTGTGGTTGTGTTAGCGAAAAAGCGCCTCAAAGTGTAACGGCTGTGGATTTGGCTTCTGCGGCAATTGATCCTGCTGCGCGTGCTACTATTGTTTCAAATGTGGTTACGAAAACAATCAATGCTTGCGTTGCGGAAGCTGTGAACTAAGTTTGAACTATTGAAAACAGGCTGACTTGTTCAGCCTCTTTTTTTAGGAAATGATGAAGAATGTTAATAGCTGGTGCGGATGAAGCAGGGCGTGGACCACTGGTGGGTTCGGTTGTCGCTGCTGCGGTGATATTGGATCCAAATAATCCGATTGTAGGATTAAATGATTCTAAGAAATTAACGGAAAAGAAACGTGAAAAACTTTTCATAGAAATTCAAGAAAAGGCATTGGCATGGGCAATTGCTGAAGCAACGCATCAAGAAATTGATGAGATTAATATTTTACAAGCCTCTTTATTGGCAATGCGTAGAGCGGTCGAAGCTTTATCTATTCAACCTGAACTGGTTCGAGTCGATGGGAATAAGGTTCCACAAGGTTTGATAATGGCATGTGAAGCCGTGATTGGTGGGGATGCTTTACATGAGGAGATATCTGCGGCCAGTATATTGGCTAAAGTGACACGTGATCGTGAAATGGTTGAATTGGATATAAAGTATCCACAATATGGTTTTGCAAAACATAAAGGATATCCGACTAAAGCACATTTCGAGGCGATTGCGGTGCATGGGGTGATTGATGAGCACCGTAGAAGTTATGGACCTGTAAAGAAGGCTTTAGGGTTGATTGATTAGGTTGAATAGAATCAAATTGTACAGATAAATTTAAAGCGGCTATTTAGCCGCTTTATGAATTTAAAACGTTTTAGTCTTAGCGATTAAAATCGTTTTGTTTAAAATTATCATCTTCAAATGAAGGTTGTTCAAATGAAGGCTGTTCAAATGTAGGTTGTTGATAATCTTGATCAATGTGTTGCAAATGCTCGTGCATTGCACGTTCATGTTGAATACGTTGATAGATTTCTTCACGGTGTACAGATACTTCTTTCGGAGCATTAACACCAATGCGTACTTGGTTACCTTTGACACCAAGTACAGTAACACTGACTTGATCCCCAATCATTAAAGTTTCCCCGACACGACGGGTAAGAATCAGCATGTTTATCTCCTTGCTTAAACGCTAAACCTGCGATAGTTATATTCAAAAAAAATGAAAAGCAACAACTCAGGATTATGTGAAAATTTTAACAGAAAAATGTGACGAAATAAGCGTTTTCTAGCACACTATTAAAATATTCCGATGATCCGGCAGGCTTAATATAACAGAGCCACTATAGGAAAAACTATAGTGGCTCTGATTATTTATTTCACTTAATAACAAGAATTGTTATAAGTGAACAAATGTTATTAGTAAACTATTATGCGCGAACACTCGATTCACCAGATTCACGATCAAGACCGAAAGCAGTGTGAAGTGAACGAACAGCAAGTTCTAAATATTTTTCATCAATAATCACTGAAATTTTAATTTCAGATGTTGAAATCATTAAAATATTGATGCCTTCTTTCGCCAATGCTGTAAACATTTTACTTGCAACACCTGCATGTGAACGCATACCCACACCAACGATTGACACTTTTACGATGTCATCACGAGTAGACACTTCACGAGCGCCAATTTCTTGAGCTGTTGTTTCAAGAATTGATTTTGCTTTTGAAAGTTCACCACGGTTCACTGTAAATGTAAAATCAGTCGTACCATCTTCTTCAACGTTTTGGATGATCATATCCACTTCAACGTTTGCATCACCGATCGGGCACAAAATTTTAGACGCAATACCTGGCTCATCTGGAACGCCAAGAATAGTTAATTTTGCTTCGTCACGGTTAAACGCGATACCTGAGATAATTGGTTGTTCCATGTTGTCTTCCGCTTCAGTGGTGATTAGTGTCCCGACATTTTGTTTAAAATCTTCGTCGAATGCGCCATCATCGTCATTATCAAAACTTGATAATACGCGTAAAGGCACTTGGTATTTGCCTGCAAATTCAACTGAACGAATTTGTAAAACTTTAGAACCAAGTGATGCCATTTCAAGCATTTCTTCAAATGAAATACGATCAACTTTTTTCGCTTTAGGTGCTACACGTGGGTCAGTGGTATATACGCCATCAACATCTGTGTAAATTTGGCATTCATCTGCCTTAAGTGCTGCAGCAATCGCAACACCAGAAGTATCTGAACCACCACGACCAAGCGTGGTTGTATTGCCAAACTCATCAAAACCTTGGAAACCAGCAACAACCAAAACACGACCTGCGTCTAGGTTGTCATTTAATACTTGAGTATCAATCGACTCGATACGTGCTTTATTAAATGAGCTGTCGGTTTTCATGCCAACTTGGCGACCTGTTAATGATTTTGCTTCTACTCCAATAGAGTTTAACGCCATCGCTAACATAGAAATCGTAACCTGTTCACCGGTAGACACCATTTGGTCTAATTCACGAGGATCAGGGGTTTCGGTAATGGCTTTCGCTAAAGCAAGTAGACGATTGGTTTCGCCACTCATAGCAGATACAACCACGACCACCTTGTGTCCATGATCATGCCAACGCTTTACACGACGAGCAACATTTAAAATGCGCTCGGGAGTACCCATAGAGGTACCGCCATATTTTTGAACGATTAATGCCATAGTTGTTCCATATAAACCATGACCCTGAACTACCTATCAGGGTCAGTTACACAAAAGGTGAAGTATTATTTAGCTTCAAGCCAAGCAGTTAATTCTGCCATCACTGTTGCAAACTTCTCGTTAAGTGGCGCGCCACCTTGTGCCAAGTCAGGTTTACCACCACCTTTACCACCCAGCTCAGAGCTCAAGTGTTTGATGATGTCACCTGCTTTAATAGAAGCAGTAAAGTCTTTTGCTACAGATGCGATCAAGCTAATCTTGTCACCCTCGACACCTGCAAGAACAATGACTGCATTTTCTAATTTTGATTTCACACCGTCGTGTAGGTTGCGTAATGATTTCGCATCCATGTTTTGAACAGTCGTGATTAGCGTTGTACGACCAGCAATCTGTTGAACTTGGCTTAAAAGTTCAGATGCTTGGAAATGTGCTAATTTTTGATTCAGTTGATCAATTTGCTTTTGCAAACTTGAAGCTGTATCTACAATCGCTTCAACTTTTTCTAAAGTTTGATCTTTTTGAGCTTTAAGTAAGCCATTGATGGTGTAAATATCACGATCCGCTTTTTGAGCAACTTCAATCGCTTTTGTGCCTGTTATTGCTTCGATACGACGAACACCAGCAGCTACACCACCTTCAGAAGTGATTTTAAAAAGACCAATGTCGCCTGTACGCTTGACGTGAATACCACCACACAGTTCGATTGAGAAGTTTTTATCTTCAATCACTGAACCCATAGAAAGCACACGAACTTCGTCACCGTATTTCTCGCCGAACAACATCATCGCACCTTTTGCTTTCGCAGATTCGATATCAAGAAGTTCAGTTGAAACAGCAGTGTTGGCAATCACTTCTGCATTGACTAAGCGTTCAATTTCTTGTAGCTGTTCAAATGTTACAGGTTGATCATTGGCAAAGTCGAAACGTAATACATCTGATGCAACCAATGAACCTTTTTGCTGAACGTGACCACCTAAAATTTGGCGAAGTGCAGCATGTAGAAGGTGAGTCGCAGAGTGGTTACGTGCGGTTGCCGCGCGAATGTCTGCTTTTACAGTTGTTTCAACAGATTGAGTTGCTTTTAGGCTCCCCATGGTCACGATACCTTGGTGTACAAACGCTCCACCAGATTTCTTAGTATCTTGAACTTCGAAAATACCCGTATCGTTTTTGAAGAGTCCTGTATCACCGATTTGACCACCGCTTTCAGCATAGAAAGGGGTTTGATTCAATACGATTAAAGCTTCATCGCCTTCAACGACTTCGTCTACTTGCTCGCCATCTTTATAGATAGCGACAATTTGACCTTGACCAGCAGTTGCATCATAACCATTAAATTGAGTTTCGCCTTCAACTTTAACAACGCTGTTGTAGTCGATTGCAAATTTACCCGCATCGCGTGCACGTTGACGTTGAGCCGCCATTTCAACTTCAAAACCAGCTTCATCAATCGTTAAATCACGTTCACGTGCGATGTCAGCGGTTAAGTCCGTTGGGAAACCATACGTGTCATATAGTTTAAAGACAACTTCACCTGGAATCACAGAACCTTTTAAGTTTGCAAGTTCGCCTTCAAGCAATTTCAAACCTTGCTCTAAAGTTTTAGCGAATTGCTCTTCTTCTTTTAAAAGTTGTGCTTCGATACGTGCTTGTTGAGCAGCAAGTTCAGGATATGCATCGCCCATCACTTCGATTAAAGGCTTTAACATTTTGTGGAAGAATGAACCTGTTGCACCCAATTTATTACCATGACGTACAGCACGACGGATAATGCGACGTAGTACATAACCACGACCTTCATTAGAAGGATTAACGCCATCAGCAATCAAGAATGAACATGAGCGTGCATGGTCAGCAACAACTTTTAAAGATGCAGGATAGTTAACTGGCTTAGCTTCAGCTTGTGCTTTTGCTTCAAGTTCGGCTGTATCTAAACCGATGACTTCTGCAGCACCTTTGAGTAGGTGTTGGAATAAGTCGATTTCATAGTTTGAGTTTACATGTTGTAAAACTGCAGAAATACGTTCCAAGCCCATACCTGTATCGACAGAAGGCGCAGGAAGCGGGTGGAGCACGCCATCAGCAGTACGATTGAACTGCATGAATACGTTGTTCCAAATTTCGATGAAACGGTCACCATCTTCTTCAGGGCTACCTGGTAAACCACCCCAAATGTGATCGCCATGGTCAAAGAAGATTTCAGAACATGGACCACAAGGACCTGTGTCACCCATTGCCCAGAAGTTATCTGATGCGTATTGACCGCCTTTGTTGTCACCGATGCGAATGATTCGGCTTGCATCTAAACCAATGTCTTTGTTCCAGATGTCAAAAGCTTCATCATCAGTGTGATAAACAGTGGCATAGAGCTTGTCTTTTGGAAGACCTAACCATTGTTCATTGGTTAAGAAATCCCAAGCGAATTTGATGGCATCACGTTTGAAATAATCACCAAACGAGAAGTTACCTAACATTTCAAAGAAAGTATGGTGACGTGCTGTATAACCGACATTATCTAAATCGTTATGTTTACCGCCTGCACGAACGCATTTTTGCGATGATACTGCGCGTACATAATCACGTTTTTCTAGACCTAGGAAACAATCTTTAAACTGGTTCATGCCCGCATTGGTGAACAGTAAAGTTGGGTCGTTGGCAGGTACGAGTGAACTCGACGCGACACGTGTATGCCCTTGCGATTCAAAGTAACGCAAAAATGCTTCACGAATTTCAGCTGATGTCATAAAACGAGTACTCACAACCAAGTCACTCCATAATTTCTGATTTGCAAACGCGTTACAGTCTGACAAGAATTAAGCTTCTTTGCTGGAACACAGGCTTATTTTTAAAAAACGCCAAATTATAACGGAAAATGTATGATGCACCAACGATTTTAAAGTCTTTTGATGACAATTTGCATTCAGCTTGATTTAAAGTAAAGAATTGATCTAGGTTTTAAAATTTATCTAAGCCATTGTTATATTTTAAAAAGCATCAATTAAAAACATCTCAATAGGATTGACTGTGCTTTATCCCTGATTTTTAATACCTTTTAAGGTTCATTGACTGCATGCTATAACGCCTTAATGAGGGAATGATTCATCATTTTTACTGACTAAAGATAAAGCGAGAATTTATATCTGTATTTGCTTTAAATCTATTAATATAGAGCAGTGGTACTTTTGAATTGATTGAATAAGGGTTTCTGATGCAACAAGTGGCGATAAATGGATTTGGTCGAATCGGGCGTAATGTATTGCGTGCATGGTTTGAAAATCCAAAACATTTTAATTTTGAGATCGTCGCAATTAATGATGTCGCAGATGTAGATACCCTGATTCATTTATTTAAATATGATACGACACATGGTCGTTTTCATGGCGAAGTTGAACTGAGCTATGAGGGTGTTCAACCTTATTTAAATATCAAGTGTGGTCAATCTGAACTGAAAGTCCAAGTGCATAGCCAAGCTGATCCAGAACGTTTACCTTGGCGGCATTTAGCAATCGATGTGGTGCTAGAATGTACGGGATTGTTTCGCTCACGTGTTGCAGCGGGTAAGCATCTACAAGCAGGTGCTAAACGGGTGATCATCGGTGCTGCGCCTTTTGATACTGTTGATGCTGCGATTGTTTATGGCGTTAATCACCTTGATGTGAAAGCAACAGATCAAATTATATCGAGTGTTTCATGTACCACGCAGGCGCTCGTACCTTTAGTTAAAATCATCGATGATGCTTTCGGAATAGATACAGCACTGATGACTGAAATCCATGCAGTGACTGCGGATCAGTCTGTACTTGATCATGCACATCGTGATTTACGTCGTGCCAGAGCATCAGGTCAAAATATTATTCCAACGACTTCATCGGCACTTGGCGCACTTAAAAATGTGATGCCGAAAATGGAAGGGCGTATCGATGGCTATTCGATACGCGTTCCAACCATTAATGTGGCTGCAATTGACCTCACGTTTACTTCACAATCACTGATTACATCGCATAGCTTGAATGAGGTGCTCAGCAACGCTGCACGATCAGATTATGCATGTATCATGGATGTGACCAATGAGCCTTTGGTATCCAGTGATTTTAACCACTCTCCATATTCTTTAATTGTCGATTTAAGTCAGACCATGGTAGTCGGTCATCAAGCTAAAGTATTTGCTTGGTATGATAATGAGTGGGGATATGCCAATCGCTTACTGGATCTGTGTGAGTCTTTTCAAGCGTAAATGCTATGTTTAATACAGGTTATCAAGTTCTGAAAGTAAATTGTCAGGCATTTTAGATTTTAAGCATTGATCGTTATGTTTACATTTAGAGATTAATGTGTTTTTTAACTCAAATTACAATGCTTATTCAAATATGGATTGTGGGGGATTTTGATGATTATGATTTGGTTGGTAATGATTGTATTGGTTGTTGCGGTCACGGTGATGTTTTGGATGTTAATGAAAAAACAGCAACATCAAAATGTGGATGAATTGGTAATTCAGCAACTAGAAAATAAAGTACAATCTCTAGAGCTTAATTTGCAGAAAACTTTAGAAATTATGCAAGACTTGGCGAAGAAAATGAATGTTCAGCAAGAAGTACTTGATATCAATGCACAGAAATTAAAACAAGTTGAAACTCAAAATGTTGAATTGGTCTCAATACTGGCTCAAGTTGTAAATCCAAAATCTTAAGGCTTAATGTTACTTGCCAGAGATCGAATCTAGATGTTGTTTGATTTATTGGTATTGACAGTATTTTTTCGAATAATTTATTGACTCCCTTGCTAGCAGATTGTGAGCTTGATTGAAGGGCTTCATTTATAGAGCAAGGTCTTTAAAAGAATCCAAAAGTGAATAACTTGCTCTGATATTTTGAACAAAAGATAAAATCGACGGATACAGTGACTCATTAAAGTATAAGTTAAAGTTCTGTTCAGCTCATAGATGATGAGACAAATTAACTTTTTTGTAGTTGCTCTAAAATTTGATAATTTTTTATAAAAAAGTCTAATGCACAGCTAAAACTATCGTGGTAGACTAGGAGAAATCGGGTGTGTTCCCGATTTTTTTATGCGGATTCGTTCCGCACTGACAGGATTTAGGTTTACAACATGCCCATTTCAGAGACATGGTTATTACCTGATGGTGTAGCTGATGTATTACCAGAGCAAGCGCAAGTTATCGAAACTATGCGTCGTGAAGCCTTGGATTTCCTTGCATCTCGAGGTTATCAATTGGTGTATACGCCATTTATTGAATACATCGAATCTCTATCTTCTCTTTCAGAATCGAATCAAGATTTAGACTTAGCCACTTTTAAAGTCATCGATCAATTATCAGGTCGTTTACTTGGTGTGCGTGCCGATATGACACCACAAGTGGCTCGTATAGATGCGCATGTACATCCAGTAGAAGGTGTGGCTCGTTACTGCTATGCAGGAACAGTTTTACATACTAAACCTCAAGGGTTTAATACCACCCGTGCACCCCTTCAGTTAGGTGCAGAGCTATTTGGTTCAGACAGTATCGATGCTGATGTCGAAATGATCGATGTCATGCTTAACTTGTTAAAAACAACCCAATACGATGAGGGTATCCACCTAGACTTAGGTCATGTGGGCTTGTTCCGTAGCTTGGTTAAATTGGCAGGTTTAAATAAGGCGATCGAGAGTCACCTTTCTGATCTGTACCAACGTAAAGCATTGCCAGAACTTGCAGTCTTCACTCAAGACTTAAATTTTGGTTCAGACTTTTATGCATTAGGTCGTTTTGCAAGTGATTTAGAGGCTTTGCAAAATCATTTAAGTGCAGATGTTTTAGCGGATGACGCTTTTAAATTAGCGCTTGATGCCGTTAAAACGACAAAAATTGAAATTCAAGCACGTTGGCCAAACCTGCACATTGGTATTGATATCGTAGAATTGCGTTCATATCACTACCATACAGGTTTAATGTACGCCGTTTATGCGCCAAATCGTGCAGCACCTTTAGCTCAAGGTGGTCGTTATGACGGTATTGGTGAACACTTTGGGCGTGCACGTCCAGCAACCGGCTTCTCATGTGACTTGTATGCATTAAGCTCAGGTCGCTTTGAAGCAGTGACTGTGGTTGTGGCACCAAAGGGTACACAACGGGATTTACTACAAGCAATTGAACAGACACGCGAACTTGGTTTCAGTGTGATTCAACTTCTTGGCAATGACACGATTAACTCTGTTCCAAATGCGACTCACCAGTTGGTGAATGCATCAGGTGAATGGACAGTGAAACAAATTTAATCTCTTTTCGGTAATGGGTTTTTAACACTATTGCCGCAAAGTTTTCTAATTTTAACAGCATGATGCAATGAGGCTATTATGGGCAAGAATGTTGTGGTACTTGGTACCCAATGGGGCGACGAAGGTAAAGGTAAAATCGTCGACCTGCTCACAGATCAAGCGGCTGCGGTCGTTCGTTACCAAGGCGGACACAACGCGGGTCATACACTCGTGGTTGGTGGTAAGAAAACTGTATTACACCTCATTCCATCTGGTATTTTACGTGAAAACGTATTGTGCTTGATCGGTAACGGTGTGGTTCTTTCACCAGAAGCACTCATCAAAGAGATGGATATTCTTGAAAAAGAAGGCGTTCCTGTTAAAGAGCGTTTACGTATCTCGCCAAACTGTCCACTGATTCTTCCGAACCACATCGCACTTGACCAAGCACGTGAAATCAAACGTGGTAATGCGAAAATTGGTACAACGGGTCGTGGTATCGGTCCAGCATATGAAGATAAAGTTGCTCGTCGCGCAATTCGTGTTGCTGACTTGGTACGTGGTGGCGAACATTTGAAAGCTCAGTTAACTGAACTTCTTGAATACCATAACTTCCAATTGACTCAATTCTACGGCGTAGAAGCAGTTAAATTAGAAGATGTACTTGCACTATGTGACCAATGGCGTGAAGTGGTTGCACCACTGGTTATTGATGTGACTGGTGAATTGCATAAATATCGCAAAGCTGGCGAAAAAATCATGTTTGAAGGTGCGCAAGGCTCACTCCTTGACGTTGACCATGGTACATATCCGTATGTAACTTCTTCAAACACGACTGCTGGTGGCGTAAGCTCAGGTTCAGGTTTGGGTCCATTGCACCTTGACTATGTATTGGGTATTACTAAAGCGTACACGACACGTGTCGGTGCAGGTCCATTCCCAACTGAGCTTGTTTACGATGCTGCCAATGATGTTGGTGATGCGATTGGTAAACACTTGGGTACAATCGGTAATGAGTTTGGTGCGTCGACTGGCCGTCAACGCCGTTGTGGTTGGTTTGATGCTGAAATTCTACGCCGTTCTGTAGAAGTGAACTCACTTTCAGGTATTTGCTTAACTAAACTTGATGTTCTTGATGGTTTAGAAGAAGTGAAAATCTGTGTAGGTTATGAAGCTGCTGATTCAGGTTGTGTAGGTTCTTCTGATGCGCTTGCATTTGAAACTTTAAAACCAATCTACGAAACAATGCCAGGTTGGTCTGAGTCAACTTTTGGTGCGAAATCAATGGATCAATTGCCACAAGCGGCAATTAACTATGTGAAGCGCATTGAACAATTGATCGAATGTCCAATTGATATCGTATCAACGGGTCCAGATCGTGATGAAACAATCGTATTACGTCATCCATTTGATGCTTAATATTTTTGATTGATTCAAAAAAACCCTGTGATTTCACAGGGTTTTTTATTGAAATGTCACATAATGTTATTGTCTTAAAAGTTTTGCAAATTAATATATTCTGACCTTAATCAACGAGAGAAGGTCATGAAATATAAAAATTTAATTGGGGGTGTTGTTGTAATCAGTCTAACTGGTTGCACAACAGTAGCAGACTTCGTCGGAGCAGATTCAGCGACATTAAATTTGAATGCAACGCAAAGTTATAATCAAATGTTGAATGAAGCAAAGAGCAAAAAGGTTTTAGACACGACTTCAGCGACCTATAAAAAAGTAAATCGTGTATTTCACAAAATGAAGCCTTATGCGGATGAGCTGAATCAGACGGGACATAAGTTTGAATGGCAAGTTGCGGTGATCAAGTCTAAAGAAGTGAATGCTTATGTTGCGCCTGGTGGGAAGGTGGTCTTTTATACAGGAATTGCGGACACGCTTAAGCTTACAGACAGTGAAGTCGCTGCCATCATGGGGCATGAAATGGTGCACGCGTTGGAAGAACATGCAAAGAATAAAATGGGTGCTCAAGTTTTAACAGATTTGGCTGTGAATATTGGATCTCAATACGTAGGTCAATCTGTAGGGGGCTATGGTGGTTTACTTTTAGATATGGGGAGTAAGTTTGGTGTTGGACTGCCATTTTCTCGTAATTTAGAAAGCCGTGCAGATAAAGGTGGAATCATGTTGATGGCTAAAGCTGGCTATGATCCCAATGCAGCTGTGACTCTATGGCAAAAAATGAATAAAAATAACAGCAGTGGCAATAATGCTTTAGCTAAGTTTATGTCAACGCATCCATCCAATGAAGATCGTATTGTAAACTTACAAAAACTAATGCCGGAAGCGATGGCTCTTTATAAGAAATAGCCTAAATAATCGTTATAAATACTAAAGTTGCATGAATAAGCACTGTGCAAATGTGTAGTGCTTGTTAAAATAAAAATGAAGACTAAATATAAAGAGCATTGAATGCAAAAAAATATCGCGAATACCATATTTTATTCACTATTATTTGCTATGGGTGGGGCGCCGACAATTGCGATGATGATTATCAATGCTCAGCCAACAAATCCAGAAATTGTATTTCAAGCCTTAATCGGTCTATCGGTTATTATCGCGTGTATTTTAGTGCCTATAGTATTGATTCAAAATACATATTTGATTATTAAACGTAAGAGTGTAGAAATCGAACAAAAGATTCAACCTGTGGCGCATTTTTATTTGGGACTGAATGTTTTATGTTTGGTGTATTGGTTAATTATTCAATTTAGCTAATTACATAATTCATATGAAAAAAATGATTTACAGATTTAAAGTTATAAATCAATGCAATATAATCCGATAAAATAGATTTTGACTAATTTGATTTGGAGTAAAATAATGAAAAATAAGGTATTACTCACATTTTGTGCAGCGAGTGTAATGACGTTTAGTGGTTGTGCCACTGTTGCTGATATGGCAGGGGCTGATACGGCATCGTTAAATGTTGTAGCAACAGATGGTTTTAACAAAACTGTTGCTGAAGCACGTTCAAAAGGAACATTAGATACCTCATCTTCGACTTATAAACGTATTAACACCGTGTTTAACCGTTTAAAACCATTTGCTGATCAAATGAATCAAACGGGTACACGTTTTGATTGGCAGTTGGCAGTACTTAAAGCTGATACGGTAAATGCTTATGTTGCACCAGGTGGTAAAGTGGTGTTTTACACAGGTATTGTGAATAAATTGAATCTAACCGATGCTGAAATTGCAGCCATTATGGGTCACGAAATGGTGCATGCGCTTGAAGAACATGCAAAGCAAAAGATCGGTGCACAAGCATTAACGAGTTTAGCCTTAAATATTGGTCTAAGTGCAGCAGGCAATAACGTAGGACAGTTAGGTACTGCAGCAGCTCAATTGGGTAGCCAAATTGGTATTGGTTTACCGTACTCACGTAGCCTAGAAAGTAGAGCTGACCAAGGTGGTTTGATGCTGATGGCGAAAGGTGGCTATGATCCACAAGCCGCTATTACACTTTGGCAAAAAATGAATGCTGAATCAGGAGGCGGTAAGTCGGCATTCTTATCAACGCATCCATCCAATTCACAACGTATTGAAGCTATGCGTAAAAACTTACCTGCTGCTCAAGCCGTATATAGACAGCGTTAATTTTCTATCATTAAAAAAGGATGCAAAGGCATCCTTTTTTATTGTTCATCCTTTCATCCTCTCCCAATGTAAGAGGATGAAATATATTTATGGCGCTGGATTCGGCTGTTGTTTATGGATATCTTCTATACCTTTTAAAACTTCATCTGAAAGTGTGATATCAAAAGCATCGATGTTTTCTTTCAATTGATTTAGATTGGTTGCGCCAATAATGGTTGATGTTACAAAGAACTGTTGTTTAATAAATGCCAGTGCAAGTTGAGTCAAGGTCAAACCATGCTGTTCTGCGAGTTGAGCGTACTGTTCTGTTGCCCACAAGCTTTCTGGATTGCTATAACGACTAAAACGTGAATAAAGCGTAATACGGGCATTGGCTGGGCGAGCGCCATTTCTAAATTTACCAGTTAGATAGCCAAATGCCAGTGGGGAGTATGCAAGTAAGCCCACACCTTCATAATGCGCAATTTCAGACATACCGATTTCATAAGTTCGGTTTAATAAATTATAGGGATTTTGAACGCTCACCAACTTTTCCATACCTAGCTTTTCAGCTAACTGTAGAAACTTCATGGTTCCCCATGGGGTCTCATTCGATAAACCAATATAACGGATTCGACCTTTATCAATTTCATCCTTTAAAGCTAAAAGTGTTTCTTCAAGTGGCGTGATATCGCTTGTAAGGGTTGATTCTTGATTGCCGTAGCCAAGTTTACCAAAAAAATTGGTTGGTCTTTGTGGCCAGTGTAATTGGTAGAGATCAATATAATCAGTTTGCAAGCGTTTTAAGTTGCCATCAAGAGCAGTTTCAATATCTGACTTGTTGAATCGTGTATTTCCATCACGGATGTGACTACCGCCTTGAGAAGAGCCTGCAATTTTTGATGCAAGAATAAGTTTGTCTCTTCCACCACGTTCAGCAATCCAATTGCCAATAATTTGTTCTGTCGCACCTTGAGTTTCAGGTTTGGGTGGGACAGGGTACATTTCGGCTGTATCCCAAAAGTTTAAACCACGATCCAGTGCATAATCTAACTGTTGAAATGCTTCAGCTTGGGTATTTTGCTCACCGAAGGTCATCGTACCTAAACAAATTTCAGGGACTAAAATTCCAGTATGTCCAAGTGGCTTAAATTGCATGGTTAATTATCCTAAATATCTAAGGTATGTATAAACAAGAGCCAAAATTATATGAGTAATGATCGGTACGGCTATTTCAGCTAGATTCTCAAATTACCCTAATCTCATTAATGAAAATAATATGAACATAGATTAAAAGCAAAATAATGTTTATTTTAGGAAATAAAAAAGCAAATCCGAAGATTTGCTTTGATACAAAGATTTTAACAATTATTCAACATCAGCATCATCGAGGTTTTCTTCAGTGGTATTTACAGCCTCTAAAGAAGCATCAAAGATTAAAATGGCTTTACCATCAGTCTCGATCATGCCTTGTTCTTCAAGCGTTTTAAGAACGCGCCCTACCATTTCACGTGAACAGCCCACAATACGTCCAATTTCTTGACGCGTAATACGGATCTGACGACCATTGTGGAGGATCATTGCTTCTGGTTGACTTGAAAGGTCGATTAGGCAGCGTGCAATACGACCTGAAACATCGATAAATGCAAGGTCAGTTACTTTACGCGTAGTATTCTTTAAGCGACGTACAAGCTGTGCAAATACGGCATAGCTTAGGTCTGGATATTGTTTACTTACTTCATGGAAATTAGCATAAGAAATTTCTGCAATCTCGCAAACATCACGAGTGCGAACTTCCGCAGTACGTTGTGGGTTTGTTTCAAATAAACCCATTTCCCCGAAAAAGTCCCCTGGGTTCAAATATGCAACAACAATTTCACGGTCATCATCTTCACGTAAAATAATTGAAACTGACCCTTTTAAAATTAGATACAGAGATTTTGACTCAGTGCCCGCATCAATAATTGCAGTACGCTTAGGAAAGCGATTGATATGCGCACGCTTGAGTAAAGCTTTGACAGATTCAGGAAGCTGACCTGGTGACAAAGCATCTGTACTAAGTTGTGAAAAATTAGAAGTCATGCTTTTTAAATTCCGAATTTGATAATTACTAGATCTAGATCTGAGCTGAACTTTCCACATTAAGCAATAAGGTGAAATTCCTTCTCAACCCAAATTATGCTAGTGTACAGTACTAGGTAAATTTATAGCTTTTTTTAGGTAGTTGCAATGCATACTAGCGTACATTGGTTAGAGAATGTTGCTTTTGAAGCAAAATCTGAGAGTGGTCACCAAATTGTCATGGATGGTGCGGAAGCATACGGTGGAGAAAACCGTGGTCCACGTCCCATGGAGTTGATATTAATGGGACTTGGTGGTTGTGCTTCCTTTGATATTGTGACTATTTTAAAGAAATCACGCCAAGATGTGACGGGTGTTGTATGTGAACTAAAAGCTGATCGTGCTGACACAATTCCGGCTGTTTTTACCAAGATTCATTTGCACTTTGTTGTCACAGGTAAAGCAGTAAAAGAAAAACAAGTGGCAAAAGCAGTTGAATTGTCTGCCGAGAAATATTGTTCAGCAAGTAAAATGCTTTCAGACGGTGGTGTGATCATTAGCCATGACTTTGAAATTATTGAAGCTCAATAAAAATTAGTTGAATAGTGTAGTTAAAAGGCAACATAAGTTGCCTTTTTGATAATAAAAAATTTAAGGCGTACAAATATTTGTATAGTCTTATTAATCTGATTTTTTAAAAAACATAAAGTCTAAACATACATACAAATAGCAGTTTTGCATTCCTTTTAATGTTTTAAACCGAACACTTAAACCAAATAAGATATGAGTATTCTATTGGGTTTGATGGTGAAGCATAAAAGCCTCACAAAGGAAATAATCACAAAACGTTTTCAAAATTGAGTTGATTCTTTATTCTTGAGCCCAAGGCAGTTGATGGAAACGCCATCCATTAAATCTTCCTCGTTGATTGTATTGGTCTAAATCACCTTCAAAGCCTTGATCAATGTTGTATACAGATTCAAAACCCGCGTTGAAAGCGACATTTGCAGCAGCGGCTGAACGCTTACCACTCCGGCATAACAGAAGAATGACTTTGGCCTTACCGACTTGGTTTTCGAGTTCTTCAGCAAAGTGTGGATTTCGATTTAAAGAAATGCCTGTCGCCCATGGAATATGAATGGTATTTTCAATATGACCAACGAATTTCCGTTCTTCTAGAGTTCTGACATCAACAATGACTGCTTGCTTAGATTGAAACAGCAGCCATGCATTGTGAGGCGTGACTGTGCCAGCAAACTCTAAGTAATGGTCTTCAGCCAATTTTTTTGCTTGGCTTAAAATCTCGTTTAATTGGTCAGTCGTCACTTGAGCTTGATTCACTGCAATGTTCATGGTCAAACCTTCAAAGTTATATATTTACTTGAGAGCGTAATTTTTACCTTCACACCATTTAAATCAATATTCATAGGGATAACCCAATTAGAAGTTTGATTACTCTAATGATTCACAGAGCGAACATTTGATTTGAAGTATTTATTGAAGCATTTGTGTAAAAAATATGCTGATTCATTATTAATAATATATCCATTTTATTTATTCTAAAAACGAATAAAAATTCACTTGTATATTCTTATTTTGAAAATAGAGGAATATTTGAAAATGAATATCCATATAGAAAATTCTTTTATCCTGATTAAGTTGAATCACATAAAATTTAAGGTGCGCTTGGGTCATTATTTAGATCGTATATGAGTCTAACTTGAGAACTGATGATCTGAATAGTGAGATGGTTAATTTAAGAAATTAATTTTAGAGGCATAAATGAAAATAAGTTTGAGTTTGTTAAAGATAGTTGTGCTGATTAATACATATGCTAAACAATGATGCCCATATAAAATGCTTAAATTATAAGAGATAAAACACATTTTAATTATTTATAACGATAAAAACAGGGTGATGTGAATGGGTTGGAATATTCATAAAATTGTTGATGACCTTCAAAATGTAAGACACGAATGGAGAGTTCAGCAAAATAGTCTAAAAGACGATGGTGGACGTGAGTTACCATCACGTACCGAAATCAAAAAAATAATGAATGATTTGTGTGGCATTCTTTTTCCGATGCGTTTAGGACCACATGATCTGCGCCAGAAAAGTGAAAACTTCTATATCGCTTATACTTTAGAGAAAACGTTGTATGCTTTATTGGAGCAAGTAAAACTTAACTTATCTTATGATTTAAAATCTAAAAAAGAGTATGCCGATCAAGCCGAGATCACGATTCGAGCTGAAAAAATAGTTCATGAATTTGCAGAGCAATTGTCATCTATTCGTAGAATTCTAGATACAGATGTGATTGCTGCATATCAAGGTGATCCTGCTGCTCGAAGTGTGGATGAGGTGCTGCTGTGCTATCCGGGTATTGTCGCGATGACTTATCACCGAATTGCACATGAATTTTATAAAAGAGAATTGTCTCTTTTGGCGAGAATCATTGCTGAGATTTCTCATTCAAAAACAGGAATTGATATCCACCCAGGAGCACAAATCGGTCAAGGGTGTTTCATAGATCATGGCACAGGGGTTGTTATTGGTGAGACTTGTGTGATTGGTCAAAATGTTCGAATTTATCAGGCCGTAACGCTTGGTGCAAAACGTTTTGAGATAGATGAAGAAGGAAACTTACAAAAAGAATATGCGCGCCATCCAATTGTTGAAGATAATGTGGTGATCTATGCAGGAGCAACCATATTGGGTCGAATCAGGATTGGTAAAGGGGCAATTATTGGTGGGAATGTTTGGATTACGCAGAGTGTCGCGCCTTTTAGTGCAGTATCACAGAGTTCTGTGACGAAAACTCAGGTCGATTAGTATCCCAAAGATTTGGATGTGAATACCCTTAAGAATATAAACCATCGCATATTGAACACGACAACATGCTTATAATCCCATGAAGAAAGGTACGCATAAAACCAAACATAATTCTTCTTAATGGCTTTTTCGGCGTCGTTTTATTCTTATAGAAAACAATTGGAAACGACGCTATTGATTGAAATGTTTTATGTTAATACGCTTGAAAATGATCAGATTGGCACAAATATTAATACTAGGATTTAACCTGAGTATTTTGGTAAGCTTTTGAAAAATAAATAATTAAAAATGAATAAATTGAATACAAATACTTGAAATTGATTTTATCGCACCCATTTATGTTCCAAGTACAAAATTTGTTGTGAGGAAAATAAGAATGCGTTTTGAAAAATTTACAAACCGCCTACAGCAAGCGTTATCTGATGCACAGTCATTGGCAATGGGTAAAGATCATACCGCGATTGAAGGTATACATATTTTATCTGCATTACTTGAAGAACCTGCCAATGTCAGTTTGCTCCAACAGGCTGGTGCAAATCTCAGAGATTTACAGACCAAGCTTCAACAAGCGTTAAATGATGCTGCAACGCTCTCTAATCCTACAGGTGATATTAATTTAAACCCAGAGGCTGTTCGTGCACTAAATTTGGCAGATAGCTATGCACAAAAGGCCGGTGATGAGTTTCTATCAACCGATTGGGTGATTTTGGCTTTAGCTGAAACAGGTGCAACAAAGTCTTTACTCAGCAATATTGGTGTGACATCAGACAAATTACGTAAAGCAATTGAAAATATTCGAGGTGGCGATAAAGTCATGGCAAATAATCATGAAGATCAACGTGATTCACTAAATAAATACACCATTGATTTAACCGAACGTGCAATGGTGGGTAAGTTAGATCCTGTCATTGGTCGTGATGAAGAGATTCGCCGTACTATTCAGGTCTTGTCACGTCGTACCAAAAACAACCCGGTATTGATTGGTGAACCTGGTGTCGGTAAAACTGCGATTGTGGAAGGTTTAGCGCAACGCATTGTCAATGGTGAAGTACCAGAAAGCCTGAAAGGTAAACGTGTTTTATCATTAGACTTAGGTTCCTTGCTCGCAGGGGCGAAATATCGTGGTGAGTTTGAGGAACGACTAAAAGCCGTACTCAAAGACCTTGCGAAATATGATGGCGAAATCATTTTATTCATCGATGAGTTACATACCCTTGTTGGCGCAGGTAAAGGTGATGGGGCGATGGATGCAGGGAATATGCTCAAACCTGCCTTGGCACGTGGTGAATTACGCTGTGTGGGCGCGACAACTTTAGATGAATATCGTCAATTCATTGAAAAAGATGCAGCACTTGAACGCCGTTTCCAAAAAGTGTTGGTCGATGAACCGAGTGTAGAAGACACGATTGCGATTCTCCGTGGTCTGAAAGAGAAATATGCAACGCACCATGGCGTGCAAATTTTAGACTCGGCGATTATTGCGGCAGCCAAAATGTCTCATCGTTACATTACCGATCGTCAGTTGCCAGATAAAGCGATTGACTTGATTGATGAGGCTGCATCACGTATCAAAATGGAAATTGACTCAAAACCTGAGCCATTAGACCGTTTAGATCGTCGTTTGATCCAATTGAAAATGCAACTTGAAGCCGTCAAAAAAGATGCAGATTCAGTCAGTAAAGCTGAAGTCAGCCATCTGGAGAAACAAATTGCTGAAGTTCAGAAAGAATATAACGATTTGGAAGAAGTGTGGCGTGCTGAAAAAACCCTTGTTGAGGGTACAAATCAAGCGCAAGTTGAGTTAGATAAAGCGCGTACTGCTTTTGATAAAGCACAACGTGAAGGTGATTTGGCTGAAGCAAGTCGTTTGCAATACGGCGTCATTCCTGAGTTGCAAAAGCGCTTGAATGAAGAAGAAGTATTGGAAGTCAATGAAGAGCCGAAACTGATTCGTACCAAAGTCACTGAAAATGAAATTGCTGAAGTGGTGAGCGCTGCGACAGGTATTCCAGTGTCGAAAATGTTGCAAGGTGAACGTGAAAAACTGTTGCACATGGAAGACTTCTTACATAACCGTGTCGTGGGTCAACATGAAGCAGTGGTTGCGGTATCGAATGCGGTGCGTCGTTCACGTGCAGGCTTATCTGATCCAAACCGCCCAAGTGGTTCATTCTTATTCCTTGGACCAACTGGTGTCGGTAAGACAGAGTTAACCAAAGCGCTGGGTAACTTCTTGTTTGATAGTGATGATGCCATCATTCGTATTGATATGTCTGAATTTATGGAGAAGCATTCTGTCAGCCGTTTGGTTGGTGCGCCTCCAGGATATGTCGGCTATGAGGAAGGCGGTGTTTTAACAGAAGCTGTGCGTCGTAAACCTTATAGCGTTGTGTTATTTGATGAAGTAGAAAAAGCACATCCAGATGTCTTTAATATCCTACTTCAAGTGCTCGATGATGGGCGTTTAACGGATTCACAAGGTCGTGTGATTGATTTCAAAAACACGGTTATTGTGATGACGTCAAACTTAGGCTCAAATGATGTACGAGAATTAGGTGAAAATGCATCAGAAGCGGATGTACGCTCAGTGGTGATGAGCGCTGTGTCTGAACATTTCCGTCCAGAGTTCATTAACCGTATTGATGAGTTGGTGATTTTCCATAGTTTGAAGAAAGCTCAAATTCGTGGAATTGCAGATATTCAATTGAATCGATTACGTGATCGTTTGGCGGATCGTGAGTTGAGTTTGGCTGTAGACGACACTGCTTTTGATCAATTGATTGATGCTGGATTTGATCCAGTGTACGGGGCTCGTCCACTCAAACGTGCGATTCAACAACAAGTTGAAAATAGCTTGGCTCAGAAAATACTGTCAGGTGACTTTGTACCTGGGGATACAATTGTGATTAAAAGCGAAGATGGCAAACTCATCTTGGAGAAAGTTAAATTGAGCTAATCCATTGTCTTGTCTTCATTGAAGATCAGCTCAAGATTTAAACATTCACTTATCAGAAAACCCAACCTCGGTTGGGTTTTTTTGTTATTTAAGCTACTTTTTTGTAATGATTTGAGATATAGGTTTGCCATTGTTAAGTTGATCTGATTAATATTTGCGGGTCAGGGAAAGGCGAAGATTCAAGACTGAAACTCAGGAATGAATCAAAAATAATAAAAGTCGCGAGGTATGCGTGCTCAATGGATTGATCAATATGTTGGAATTAAAATTATTACGTAAGTTCAAAAATGAACCTTATAGCGAATACAAGCCTGTTGAAAAAATCACTTTGCTTGATATGAAAAGCATGTATGGTATTTTTGAAAAATATTATCTCAATACGACGTTTCAGATTTTTAAAAAAGATTTGATGGAAAAAACGGGTATCTTCATTATTCGTGAACCAAAGAACGATTTGATCGTGGGTTTTTCTACGGTGGTAGAGCGTGATTTTGAAGTCAATGGCATTGTACGACATGCCTTTTTTAGTGGTGACACGATTATAGAACAAGCTTATTGGGGCAATCGCGCCCTTCAACGAGCGATGTATCGGTATATTATTTTCTTTAAGTTGAAATACCCAACCAAACCAATTTACTGGATGTTGATCAGTAAAGGTTTTAAAACCTATTTGTTATTAGCCAACAACTATTTTACCTACTACCCGCATTGTGATCATAAACATCAACGACTTGAACAATTCGTTGAAGCGTACTGTAACCAATATTTTGCAGAATATTACGATAAAAATAAAAAATTATTGAATTTTGGTGATGCATACCAAGCACTCGATCCTGAGATTGCTCCCATTACAGATGAGATGCGGAAAAAAAGTAAAAAAATAGCCTTTTTTGAAGAAAAAAATCCAACATGGAGTGTGGGTACAGAATTGCCCTGCATTGGTGAGATTCATTGGTCAGATTTGTATCGCTATGTACAGCGTTTTTTAACTAAGCCTGCGAGTAAGGGGCAGGATCATCATCAAGCAAAAATAAATCAAAATGAAATCGCTGCTACTGAATCTTCAAAGGTGGCTTGATCGTGGGATTCATTTTATATAGTTCACATCAAATCCTGTCATTCGCATGTCAACAAGCATCTACAAAGTTTTACCAAGATTCATCGCGGTTAGAGCATGTTCAAAGACAAAAATTAAAGCAGATCGTTGAGCAACCTCATCTGAGCTACCAAGATTTTATTGCCCAATATCCAATCACACGATATGCGGACTGGAAATCTCAAATTGAACAATCGAGAGAAACTTCTAGTAACTTATTGAACAACCAAAAATTGATTCGATTTCAGCCAACCAGCGGCTCAAGTGAGGCGCTCAAATTTATTCCTTATACACAAGGATTTTTGGATGAGTTGGATCAAGCGATTGGATTATGGCTTCGGAGTCTGTACCAGCATTATCCTGAGTTAAAAAATACCACACATTATTGGTCAGTTTCATGGTTGCCAGAGAGTCAGCGAAAACTGACCTATAATCAAAACTTAAATGATGATCGTGCTTTATTAAGTTTGAGTAAGCGAATACTGACTAAGGTGACCCAGTCTGTACCGACTGAAATAGCGATGGCTGAAAGTCCAGAGGATGCGATGTTTGCGACTGCGACTTATTTAGTCGCAGATAAAAATTTAGGCATGATTTCAGTTTGGAGTCCAACCTTTGCATTGCAGCTCTTGGATATTATTCAATTTTACCAAGATGAAATTATCACCACGTTGCAAACAGGTGAGTGGCAAAGAGCATCCCTCAACTTTTTAAAAGCACCGTATTCTAAGCATCAGAGTTGTAAGTTAAGTCATTTGAACCTAGAAAATGCTCAATCTTGGAAAATACTTTGGTCAAAACTGATGTTGATTTCAAGCTGGGATACTGCCAGTGCAGAACATTGGGCTAAAATTTTAAGAGAAAAAGTATCAGGTGTAGCTTTTGAAGGTAAAGGGCTTTGGGCAACGGAAGGCGTTGTCACAATACCACTCGATGGTCATTATCCGCTCATGTATCAAGCTCATTTTTATGAGTTTTTAGATCTAGACCATCAAAATGTTTACCCAGCTTGGCAGTTGAAAATAGGACAACGGGTGAGTCCGATTATTACCACAAGTTCAGGTTTGACACGATATATTATTGATGATGAGTTGGTCGTAACTGAGTTCTATCAAAATGTCCCCTGTTTTAAATTTCTAGGGCGCAAAATGACCGTGGATTTGGTCGGTGAAAAAATCGATCAATCGACAGCTTTAAATATTATTGCTCATTTTAAGCAAAAAGATTATCTACCGATGAGTTTATTGGGTATTGAGCAATCCAATCATAAAAAACCACATTATGTGTTGTTAAGTGAAGGGAGTTCGGAAGCTATTGCAGATGTATCCGTTTTGGATCAATTATTAAAAAAGAATTTTCATTATGAGTTGGCAAGGAATTTAGGTCAGCTTGATGAACCGGGTGTGATACATGTCGAAAATGCTTGGGATTATTATAAAAATTTAGCCATGCATAATGGAATGATTGAAGGAAATATCAAGCCTGAACCGCTGAAGAGAATAAAAATAATGGTGGATGAATATGGATATTGGAAATAAATATTTCCAGTCGGACAAAAATGATCAGCTCATGATCCGTGATGCAAATTTCCAGGATAACGCTCAGTTGTTAAAGCTGGTTGCAGAAACGATGCCGAGTAATGGCATGACTTTGTCATTTGAGCGAGGAAATGATTATTTCAAAGCAGCATATGTTCAATATCATCAGCCCGATATTAAAGTTGTGGTTAAAAAAGACCAACCTGATGTGATTATTGGCATGATGAATATTGGCTTTAAAAATTGCTATATCAATGCGCAGACGAATAAAATTCGTTATGTGTCTGATCTGCGCATTGATCCAGCTTTTCGAGGTCGAAAAGTGATTGAAGTCCTCATGGATTATTTGTATAGCCAAATTCCTGTAGATGATTTTTTTCAAAGTGTTGTGTTAGAAGATAATCACAAAGCAAAGCATATGTTGCATCGAAGTCGTCCTCATTTTCCAGAACCTTATATTTTGGATCAAATGACGACTTTTAATATTTCTAAGGTACCGAGTTTAAGTCAATTTAAACAATTTTCAATGCATGAACTTACGGAAGATTTGATTCATATCGCAAACCAGTTTGTCGCTGATATGCGAGAGTTTTTTAACTTTTTACCTGTGTATAATTTTAATGATTTAAATCGGGGAGACCATCCACTTTGGCAAGGTTTGCGATTAAAAGACTTTAAATTGGTTTTTGATTTAAATCAGCAAGTGGTTGGTATTATGGGACTTTGGAATCAAAAACAGCTCAAACAAACCAAGGTCGTTGAATATTCTACAACGCTTCACTATTTAAGACCTTTTTATAATGTCTATGCATCGATGACTCATCAGATGAAATTACCTAAAGTAGAGGATTGTTTCGATTATTTAATGGCGCATAGCGTATTAAGTCATCCTAAGCGTTTGGACGTGTTCGCATATCAACTGTATCAATTGAATAGTGAAACCCAGAAACAAGGGAAATCATCATTTTGTATAACGCTGAGTCAGGATGATCCCCGCTATAGTGCTGCTCAAAAAACACGCTCTCATAAAATGCATGCGATTCATGCTTTACATAGTTTCAAAAATACACCGATGGGTGAATTTGACCGCTCTAAAATATCTTATTTTGAAGTTGGGCGTCTTTAATACGCTATAAATGATGTTGAAGAAAAAAAGGGGGGAAAGTAGCTTATCGGAATATTAAAGAATCACTTGCAACTTTTATTAGAAAAACTATATTAAAAAGAATATAAAAATAAAATGGATGTTGAATATGGATCAGCATAATGGTGTCTTTTCGAAGAAAATAATTCTATTGATGACTCTAATTTCTACAATCCCCCTAATTTCATATGCTCAAATTATTGATGATCATGTCCTTTCCGAGCAAAGTGGAGGAGATCATAAAGTCAGTCCTGAAATGATGAGTTTGGTTCAGCATGATGCACATATTCCATTAGAGCAACAATTGAATAAACATCAACATTTAGCCAAAGAGCAGGCAGATCAAATGAGTAAGGAAAATCTTGAATCTACAGCCGCATCTGACTATGAAATAAAGAAAAAAACGGATAATAGTCAACTTATAAACAATGAACGAAAAGTCTATATTCCATATGATTCATTAAACACGGAAAATATCGTTTATGAGAGTAGTCTAAGATTCAATAGTGATGGGAATGTCAAAGGTTCGGGGACAGCCACAGTAAAATCGAATAAATATTAATTTTTATACTGTTGCACTTGTCGCTTGAATCCGCCGTATAAAAAAGAGTTTGAAGAAGAATCTTCAAACTCTTTTTATTTTTATGACATTAAATTTAAACGACTGTTAAAGCACATTAAGAAGGTAAGTGCTGAATTTTCCATGAACGGTGAATCCTCGTATTTCGTTTGAAGTCGAGTCCAATGGTTTCATTGGTCAGTTCTTCAATGTCATAGAACGCTTTAATTTCATCATCTAACTCAAAACCACGATAGTTATTTGAGAAGTAAAGCGTACCACCTGTCGTTAAGCGGTTCATCGCACGTTTCAATAGTGAAAGGTGGTCACGTTGAATATCGAAAGTTCCGTGGAATTTCTTCGAATTTGAGAAGGTTGGTGGATCAATAAAGATTAAGTCATATTGTTCATGACCTTCTTTCAACCACTCAAAACAATCACTTGCGAAGAACTGGTGTTGTTCATCTGCATGATCAACTGTTAGACCGTTCAATACAAAGTTTTCTTTAGACCAATTTAAATAGGTATTGGAAAGATCGACACTGGTTGTACTCGCAGCACCATTCAAAGCAGCATGTAAGCTTGCAGTAGAGGTGTAGCTATAAAGGTTAAGGAAGTGTTTACCTTTTGCTTCAGCAGCAATACGCAGACGCATTTGACGGTGATCTAAGAACAAACCAGTATCAAGATAATCGGTTAAGTTCACCAAGATTTTCGCTTTGCCTTCCTGCACGATAAAACGCTTAGACGCCGTACTTTGTTTGGTGTACTGCGTTTTACCTTCTTGACGAGCACGTGTTTTGATGAAGATCGCATCACGACCCAAACCGGTTACTGCACGAATTGAAGCCAGTGCTAAGTTAAAACGTTTTTTCGCTTTTTCAGGATCAATGATTTTTGGCGGTGCATATTCTTGAACGTGTAAACGATCACCATACAAATCTACTGCAACGTTAAAGTCAGGTAGATCGGCATCATAAATACGTAAGCAATAAATATTTTCTTTGACTGCCCATTTCTTTAAGTTTTGCATGTTCTTTTGCAAACGGTTGGTAAAATCTTCAGCACCCTCGATTTTTTCGAATTGCTGAGGCTGCCACGTTTCTAAGAACGGCTTTGAAACAGTTGCTGGTTTAATTAAACCTGAACGGATATAAATCGGCAATTTACCATTCATCAAACGCAATGTTTGTGGTTCTTGAATCGCCAATACATCCGCTTGTTCAATTTGAGCTGCAATAATTGCAGTCATTTGATTTGGGAAATGCTTTTGTAAAAGTGCAGATAAGCCCAAGTAGAATGAACGGCTTGAACCACGATCACCTAGACGCTCACCGTAAGGAGGGTTGGTCACGATAAATGACGTTTTGCCTTCCGTTTGGAAATCGGGCCAATCAGCTAAAGTACGTTCTTCAATTTGGATTTGGTCCAGCAATGATTCAAAACCAGCTGCACGAATATTTTGTTTGGTTGCTTTAACCGCTTCCCAATCTGCATCGAAAGCATAGAATTTTGGTAGTGGTTTTTCTAAAGCAATTTTATGACGTTCAGCGGCTTCACCTTTAATCGACATCCATAGTTCATGGTTATGACCATTCCAACCATTAAAGCCGAAACGACGAACTAAGCCAGGTGCACGATCAGTCAGCATCATGAGTGCTTCAATAATAAATGTCCCTGAACCACACATTGGGTCAAGGAAAATATCTGGGTTTTGCTCGTGAAGTTTTGCACGACGTAGAATCGCTGCCGCCAAGTTTTCTTTGATCGGTGCATCCGTCATGTATAAGCGGTAACCACGTTTATGTAGAGAGTCACCTGATAAATCTAGGCAGAACGTATGTTCTGTCTTACCTGCAAGCACATAAAGTGTGATTTCTGGTTGTTTAATATCAATACTTGGACGCTTACCCACAGCTTCCATAAATGAGTCGACCACACCATCTTTCACACGTAACGTTGCGAACTGGCTGTTAACTTTGATTTCACGTTCGATATGAAGACGGACAGCAAAGGTCGATTGTGGTGCAAAAATAAGCGACCAATCGAAGCTGTTTGCACCTTCATAAAGCTCTTCTGCCACATCGCGGGCATCATGGCTAAATTCAATTTCATGTGTATGAATTGGGGTGAGTACACGTGAAGCTAAACGCGACCACATACATACGCGGTATGCATCTTCAAGTGTACCTTTAAAGACTAGACGTCCTGGAAGTCGTTCAATGTTTTGAACCCCTAAACCCTCAATTTCTTCTTGAAGTAAGGTTTCTAGCCCATCTGCACAGGTGACCCAATATGTAGAAAGACGTGGTTTCGAATTCATGAACATTTTCCAAAGACAATTTTAGCAATCGCGTATTTTAACGTATTTTAACGATCAAAGCTTTTGAAATTAGAACAAAGCGACCCTTTAAGTATCATTATTTATTCTTCATTCAATTTTTGATGCTAAATGTTACGAATATTTTGGAAATAGATTGGTTTTTTTATTTAATAAAAACAATAGGATAAGATTAATATATGATGAAATAGGACGATCCAACAATAAAGGATAAATTTTATACAGCCACACTTTTATATGTTTTATATGCGCGATTAAGTCGTGTGATTGATGGTATTTATTTTTAACAGAGAATAATGACCTATATTGGAGGTGTGATGAGTTTTGCCTTAGTAATGTATGATGCTGAGTTACATCGCTTTCACATTGTTATATCCTTAAAAAACTACAATAGGTCATTATGTAAGAAAAATAATGATTAAAAGATATAACAATATTCAAGGCTATAACGATGTTCAGTTTAATTTTTTCAATGTTTACTTTTTCTTTATCCATGTCGATATCGCCTGGACCTGTAAATATTACGATTCTCAGCAGTAGTATGAATTATGGCCTAAAGCAGACTTTTGCATTTATTTCAGGTGCGACGATTGGCTTTACTGCATTATTGGCAGCTGTCTGTTTTGGTTTATACCAAGTCATTGCAATTTATCCAATCTTACTCTATATCATTACTGTGCTTGGTACGGCTTTATTGGTGTGGATGGGATAGAATATTGCAAGAGCCCAAGGCGAATCAATTCAGACGGATCAGCTTGCATTACCCAAAGCCCCAACATTTATGCAAGGTGCGTTGTTGCAATGGTTGAACCCTAAAGCATGGATTGCAGCAGTGTCTGGGACAGCTCTATTTTCTGCATCGCATAATGCATTTTATTTAACCCGAATCGCGGATAAGGATTTTTCTTTAAAATCATAAGCTCAATGTAATTTTATGATTAGTTTTTAGTGTTATCAGACCAAAGAATAGACTTTTTTATGCTCAAAATGATGGGTAAGTCTCAAGATGAATAATCTCATTTCTTTAAGCAGGATTCGGGTTATTTAGTTTTGTTTATTCTCATTTATTTTGTGGTTTGTTATTTATCCTTATTGATTTGGGGTTATGCAGGTCAAAAGCTCGCTGTATTTTTGAACCAAGGTTTAAGAATGCGAGTATTTAATTTGATTATGGGAATGTTGTTAATCATTATTGCACTGCAAATGAGTTGGTCACATTTTTATGTTTAGCTAATAAGCTTGATTAATCGGTTTGCATCGTTGCCGTTGAGTTACGATTAAATAGCTTCCCTAAACTTTAATAAAAACATCAATAGTTTTGTGTTGAGACTAAATGGTGAGGTTTGCTTTAACCTAAATTAATAAAAAATGACCCAAAATCTCGAAATATTTACAATAACAATCATTTTGATTACCTATGAGGTTACTAGATTATGATCCGGCAATGCCTAAGCAAATTAATTGTAATTACTCTACTGATCTGTAAGCTAAACTTAGCTATTGCGAATGAACATTCAGATTTAGTTTCATATGTTCCTTCATATGCATTCTTTAATCATGATCGTACAGCTGCTGTTTTAACTCAGAAGAAAAGAAAAGGCACTCAGGTTTTTGTTTTTCTAAAGCGTGATGAACAATTCATAAAATTAGATATTAGCGCTGTAGAAGGAATGAATCTGGGTAAGTTAGGACGGCATAGTCTTGATTATTATGATCGTGTTGAGTCTAAGCCTACGGAGTGGATTGTTCGTGATGATGATAAATTTCAAATTAATATCCAAACACGAGCATGGAAAAATGGTAAAAGAAAGACCGTAATCGAGTGGGTACTGATAGATCGTGATGCGAAGGTTCTTTGGCGATAGTCTATTGGCTCTGATCATAGCCAATAGTTTGCAAATCAATTACTAAAATTTGTTCAATTTAAATGATTCAAAATGAATAAAAAGTATAATCAATAGTGATTTTACTGTGATTGATATAGCATCAATCAATGAGGTTGAAGACTGCCAATTCACAGCAATGTCTGTATAATACGTTGACTTAACGTATAAGGAATCTCTCATGCACTTGGCGTCGTTACATACCCCGAGTCAGATTCAGCTGAACCAAGATGGACATTTAAAACATTTCCTCACCATTGAAGGCCTCTCCAAAGAAACGCTTACAAAAATATTAGATACAGCGAATTCTTTTTTTAATGAACAAAACCAACTAATCACCACGCCGTTGCTTGAAGGGCGTACTGTGATGAATCTTTTCTTTGAAAATTCTACACGTACTCGTACCACCTTTGAAGCTGCTGCAAAGCGTCTATCTGCCAATGTCTTAAATATTGACATTGCACGTTCAAGCACATCAAAAGGTGAAACGCTCAGAGATACGCTGTGGAACCTTGAAGCGATGGCAGCGGATATTTTCGTAGTGCGTCATTCATCTTCTGGTGCGGCACATTTTATTGCTCAAACGGTTTGCCCAAACGTTGCTATCATCAATGCAGGGGATGGTCGTCATGCACATCCGACACAAGCGATGCTCGATATGCTGACCATTCGCCGTGAGACCAAAAAGAACTTTGAAGATATTAGCATTGCCATTATTGGCGATATTAAACACTCTCGTGTCGCTCGTTCTGATGTGGCAGCGCTACAAACTTTAGGCTGTAAAGATATTCGTGTGATTGCACCGAATACTCTATTGCCGTTTGGTTTTGAAGAATATGGAGAAGGTGTTCGTCTATTTAATGACATGGAAGCAGGGATTAAAGACTGTGATGTGATCATTACCTTACGTATTCAAAATGAACGTATTGATTCACCTGCTTTAGCTTCTCAAGCTGAATTCTACAAAATGTACGGCCTAAATAAAGAACGTTTAGCCATGGCAAAACCAGACTGCATCGTGATGCATCCGGGTCCAATGAACCGCGGTGTTGAAATTGACTCGAGTATTGCTGATGGCCCGCAAGCGGTGATTTTGAATCAAGTGACTAATGGGATCGCGGTACGTATGGCGGTACTTGCATTGTCGATGCAAGGTCAGTTACAGGAACAGGGTTTATCAGAAAACGGTTTAATCGAAGCGATTACGGTTTAAGGAATCAGTCATGACTATTGTAAAAATTGAAAATGTCCGTGTCTTAGACCCGATCAAAAAAACAGATCAAGTTGAAACTGTTTATATTGAAAATGGCAAATTGGTTGCTGAGTCGCAAAATGTAACTGAAACGATCGATGGGCAAGGTAAATGGCTAATGCCGACCATGGTTGACCTATGTGCACGTTTACGTGAACCAGGTCAACAACAACATGGTACGCTGAAATCTGAAGGTCGTGCTGCACGTGAAAATGGAATTTTGCATGTGTTCACACCACCTGATTCACAGCCGATTGTGCAAGACAATGGTGCGCTGATTCATGGCTTGGTCGAAAAAGCGATGTTGGATGGTGGTATCTACCTTGAAGTCATTGGTGCACAAACGCAGGGCTTAAAGGGGAATCAACCTGCCAATATGGCTGCACTCAAAAAAGGTGGCTGTACTGCGGTATCCAATGCTTCAGCAGCTTTTGCTGATGATGATGTGGTATTGCGTACCATGGAATATGCTGCTGGTTTGGGTATGACTGTTGTGTTTTACGCGGAAGAACCGCAGATTGCAAAAGATGGTTGTGTGCATCAAGGCTTTATTGCATCTCGTCAAGGCCTGCCGATGATTCCAGCATTGGCTGAGACCATTGCGATTGCTAAATATCTATTGATGATTGAAGCAACAGGTGTGCGTGCGCACTTTGGGTTGTTGTCATGTGGCGCATCGGTTGAGCTGATCAAAATTGCCAAAGATAAAGGCTTGAATGTGACCTGTGACGTAGCAATGCATCAATTGCATTTAACTGAACAACTCATCGATGGTTTTAATTCATTGGCTCATGTTCGTCCACCGTTGCGTTCCGAAAGTGATAAACAACTGTTACGTCAAGGTCTAAAAGAGGGTGTGATCGATACGATTTGTACCCATCATGAACCTTTAAGTAGCTCAGCAAAATTAGCACCATTTGCAGAAACTTTACCCGGGATGACCGCATTTGATACGTATGTGCCATTTGGTATTCAACTGATTAACGAAGGTTTGTTTGAGCCTTTGGAATGGGTTGAAAAAGTAACAGTTGCGGCGGCAAGAGTAGCCAACATGTTAGAGCGTTGGAAAGCCGAATCTGGTTGGGTGCTGATTGATCCAAAAGTTGAATGGGTTGTTACAAAGGACACGATCTTGTCTCAAGGGAAGAACACACCACTATTGGGGCAGACACTGGTTGGAAAAACTGAACAAGTTTTTATTTCTTAGTTATACTTAATAAAATATTTAATAAAATCAAATAATAAAGCTGGATTAATTCTGGCTTTATTATTGTAATATTGTGTTGTGTTTATTTATACTTCTGTAACTTTGAGGGGTGCACAACAAAATGATAATCAAATCTAAACATAAAATTTTGATCTTAAGTATGCTTTGCCTGAGTCTTTCCGGTTGTGGAACGATCTTTTCAAAACATCTTAAATGCGATGACGAATCCGCAAATCAATTGATTCACACCATATTAAAAGATGATTTAAACAAAAGCTTGGAAAATGAGTTAAAGCAATTGATTTCAGCAGGAAATATCAAAGATCTTGACCCTGCAAAATTAAAACTTACCGCGCAAAACATTCAATTTTTGACCATGGATAGTCGTACAGATTTTATCGATCCCAATAGCACCAAAACGCAGTGTTCAATTGATTTGAATATAAGTATACCATCGGATTTGGTTAAAAAATCAGATGAAGCTCGATCAAAAATAGACGTCCAAAATGTTGAATCACAGGCGAATGAACTTGGAATAAATTTTACAAATAATAAAATTGATCTCGTTTTAGAGTATGTTTTACAACCTTCAGATAGCGGTAAAAAGGTATTTGCGGTTTTGAAAAATACTCAAAATATTAATATTTTGGTTGCTGATACTTTGACCTATGCATTTTTAAAACCGCAAATTGAAAAAAACCAAATTCGTTTACAAGAAGAGCAAAAGAAGGCAGCTGTAAATACACCTGTTTATGCAGAGCCTGAATATGCAGCTCAAGAAGCTGTAGATGCAGCTTATGAAGCTACTACTGCCGCCGATGAAGCATATTCTGAATACTAATCAGGAGTATAAATAATGAAATCTAAATTACTACTGACTGCATTAAGTATGATGATTTTGTCGGGATGTGACAAAGTTGCAACGCTAACTGGTTCAGGCGTTAAGTGTGATAATGAAACAGCAAAAGAATTAATCGTTGAAAGCTTTAGCAAGAAATTAAGTGATGCATCTGCTGAACGGATTAAGAGCTTGATTGCTTCGGAAAATATCACTATTGATATGGGCAAATTGCGTGCAGCTTTAGCAACAGTAAGCTTTAATGTTAATGATATTAGGACGAATAATTCAGATCCTAACAGCAAGAAAGAATATTGTGTAACGACTTTTGTGATAAATCTTCCGACTAATATGATTAAAGATGCGGATGATGCACGTGACGTTTATGACGAAGTTAATGTTGCCCAATCTGCGGTCTTATCTGATTTATCATTGGAATCAAATACATTAAAAACATCAATTGATTATATGGTTCAGCCTACCGATGATGCTAAAAAAGTATTTGTGCAATTAGAAAATGGTGAAAGTGCTGCATATTTTGTTAGAGATGTAGTTATTGATTCTTTATTAAAATCGGCTCGTTTAAATGCTGCTGAACTAGCAAAACAAGAAGCGATCCAACGTCAAGCAGAAGAAGAGGCTGCTGCTAAAGAATATCATTCAATATTAATAAGTGAAGCACAAACCAAGTTAGATACTGCTAATGAAAACTTAAATTTAGTTTGGAATTCAACGACCAAAGAAGTTAGAGATCATTTGCTTGATGAGCAAAAAATTTGGTTAAAGAAACGTGATCTTGAATGTAAGTTAGATAGTAGTGATACGGATAATCCCGAAGTTTATCGTCTCAATTGCGAAGCAAATATGACGGATCAGAGAACCACAGCACTCAGACAAAAAATATACCATCTAGAATATTGAGTTGGATTTATTAACACATTTAAAAAAGACAGGAGTCAGCTTCGGCTGGCTTTTTTGTACTTACTAAAATAATGATTAGAGCGCTTGCATTAGTCAAGATTTAAACAGTGATACCTATGATTTATAAAGCTTTATATAAATGCAAAACGATCAAAATATCATTTATTTAAGATGTTTATTTAGCTTTAAATGAAGTGATGATCAAATGACATACATAATTATAATAAATATTATGCACAATAAAGATTAGTATTCTGAAGTATAACTTTAAAATAAGATGAATAAGGAGCGAGAAATGGATTTAATTCAATTACTCAAAGATCGAATTGTCCCTATTGTGTTAAATCAAGATAATAACCAACAGGATCCTAGTTTATATCAAGAAAAAAGCACGGCTGTCGCAACATTTATTCCAATATTATTATCCATATTTAAAGCTAAACCTGAATTGATTAATACGCTTCAAAATAGTTTGAATCCTCGTCTTTCGGATATTTTTGGACATGATCAACTCACTAAAAATCATTTTGTAGAAGCATTTAATCAGAGCTCATCACCTGCTGAAACAGAGTCATTATTGAATCAAACCATTGCGCCAACATTGGGAGCAGTGTCTGATTTAGCAGGAAGTTCAGATCAAAATGCGATTTTGCACTATCTAGATCAAAACTTAGATTCGATTAAATCTTCTTTACCACTCTGGGCAACATCTCTACTTGGAGGGTTTGGGATTGGTTCTTTGGCGCATTCTACACCTCACACAACAGCCACACCGCATGTTGCATCGCATGAGGCACCCAATTATGTGTCTAATTCAACGCCAACATCTGCTCACCCGCCAGAGAAAGAAAAATCAAGTTGGCTATTACCATTAATCGCTCTGATTATTTTAGGTTTACTGGTTAGTCTATTTTTACGCTATTGCAATAATAAAGATCAAACAGCAGCAGATAATGATCAAACTACCATGATCAATTCAAATGCACAGCCAGCATTTTTCCAATTAAACACAAATGCAGCAGGTGAGTTAGTGACTTGCCAAGCCAGAATTGGTAATCCTACTTTTGTGGAAAATATTCAAAAAGAAGTGAAGCAACTGTTTAATCATCCGATGGGTTGTGGTATTGATTCGAGCCAGCAGTATCATGCCGAATTGATTGATCAAAATGCATTGTCGAGTGTGATTAAACTACTCAAAGGTGCTCCAAATACAACGCTGACTTGGACAGGGAATGAGATTGCACTCCAAGGCTCAGATCCAAGTTCAATCCAAAGTTTGGCAGATCAAATTAAAGCCATTACACCAAATTTAACAGTTAAAACACAGCAAGGGATTGATGTCAGTCAAGCGGTCAACACCAGTATCAGTGATGCAGAAAAAGCTTTAGCAAGTCTAAACCCAGATCAAATTAAACCCTTAGATATCGCAACGGCATTGAATTTGCAAATTATTAACTTTGCAACGGGCTCTAATGACATTCCTGACGCCAATAAATCCGTATTAGATCAAGCAGCTGGCTTAATCAATCGTGTTCCAAATGTAGAACTTACCGTTAAAGGTTTTACAGACGCAACAGGTGATGCCAATCAGAATAAAGCATTGTCTAAAGCACGTGCGCAATCTGTCGTTGATTATTTGGTGTCAAAAGGCGTTGATCCGAGCAAATTAAATGCGATTGGATACGGCCAAGAAAATCCGATTGCTGATAATGCGACGGATGAAGGTAAGTTTAAAAATCGCCGTATCGAATTTGAAGTAACCAATACTGAAACGGGTGTACAACGTGAAGTCACGGGTGAAAGTGTAGAAGTTAAAAACTAAGAAAGATTTTCAATATAAAAATAAAAACCTCATTCGTGAGGTTTTTATCGTAATTGAACTGATTATTTGATTTAATGTGCGCAAAATAATGAGAATTAGGTCTCAAAATGAATACAATAATGATCAATAAAAAAATGATGCTTAGCCTTTTGATTGGCTCAATGGCTTTGGTTGGCTGTGATAAATTCAAACCTAAGCAGCAAGAGAGTGCTCAATCACAAAGTACAGAATTTAGTTGTACAGAACAAAGTCATATTCAAGGTTTACAAGAACATCTAAAACAAGAATATCTTAAGGAAATCGAAAAACGCTTGAGAAGTACTCATCATTATGAAGCAGATCAGAGCTTACTCAAAACAATCAATGATGGCTTAAAGTTTGAGCTTAAGAGTATCAGAACCATCACACAAGATAAATCCAATACTTCTGCGTTAGAGTGTGAAGCTCAACTCAATGTAAAATTTCCGAAAGGGCTACAAGTACGTGCTGAAAATGCTTTTCTTGAGCAACGTAAATCTTGTGATGAGTGTGATTACGAGCTACTTAAAGATGAATTGGAAGCAGGTGAATTTCCTCTCGTACTTCAAAGTGATTCATTAAAAGGTAATATTCAATACGATGTTCTTAAGACCGATAAAGAAGGCATAAATCTCAGTATTAATGCTCAAAATGAAGTCATCAATGCAGTGGTTCGTGTTACTCAACTGGCTGTGCAGTATGAAGCTTATATTAAAGAGAATGCAGAATTAGCACAGTCTTCGGAGCGTTATGATCAACAACGTACTGAACAAATGGCACTTGCACAAAAAGCGATGGATATTCGAAAGAAAGAAATTGAACAGGACAAACAAAAAGTAGTTGAACGCTTAAATATGACTTGGGATCGTTTTAGTGATGAGCAAAAAACACAATTAAAACAAGATCAAGCAGATTGGTTTGAAAAGCGTGATGTGGATTGTAAAGTTCTGGCACAAAAACCTGTCTATGACATGAAAGAGAGCGATTTGGAAACATATCAAAAGCATCATCAATATTGGGATGAAGCGATGCGAGAAACCAATCAACAGATGCAATATGACCAATGTTTCAATCAAAGAACCAATGAACGTATTGTTTATTTAAATAATGTTTTTAATTGATCTATGATGATTTAAAATTATGTGTACAGTGAAAGGACGGTTTACCGTCCTTTTTCTTTAAGTTTTGAATATAGTTTTGAATATAGTTTTGGAATCAGTTTAAGATCAGTTTCATTACATGATTTAGTTCAGCCAAGGGATAAGGTCATATGCGGATTAGTTTGATCGGTGCAGGGCGAGTTGCAATGCATTTGGCAAAGGTATTGTCGAGAAAACATCAAATCGTGAATATTTTTAGCCGAAATTTAGACAAAGCAAAATCACTGGCACAACAGGTCAATGCTCAAGCTTGTTCAAATTTCGAAACACTGGGTGAGCCAGTGGATCTGATCATTATTGCGGTAAGTGACCAATCCATTGCGGAAGTAATTCATGCTTTAAATGGACATTTTCCAGAGACTTTGATTGTGCATACTTCGGGCAGTACGCATCTAAAGCTGATGACTCAATATCATGCGCGATCAGGTGTTTTTTATCCCTTGCAAACCTTTAGTTTTGAGAAAGAAATAAATTGGTCTGAAACGCCTTTATTTGTTGAGGCAAGCTTAAAACCAGACTCAGAATTATTAAATACCTTGGCAAGTCAAATCAGTCAGCGTGTTTATCAGTATAGTTCTGAGCAACGACTCAGTTTGCATTTGGCTGCGGTGTTTGCTTGTAATTTTAGTAATTATTGCTATGACATGGCGAAGCAAGTGGTCGATGCTCAGCAGGTGGATTTTAATTTGCTTTATCCTTTAATTTTAGAAACAGCCAATAAAGCAACGCAACATGATCCAAGGGCTGTACAGACGGGACCTGCAATGCGGGGTGATCACAATATTTTGAATAAGCATCAACAAATGTTAGTGGATACAGGGCGTGAGGATTTACAGCACATCTATCAGTTGATGAGTGAGCAGATTTTGAAAAGACAACCATCATAAAAAAGAGCTTCAATCGAAGCCCTTTTTTTATATGACAATGAATCAGTTGTGATTAATTAATTTTCTTGAAATAAAAATCGTTGATCTTGTGACCTTCTTCTAGACCACGACGTTCAAATTTAGTCTGAGGACGCCAGTCAGGGCGTGGGTAGCTATTGCCTTTACCGGCCAAGTTTTCAAGATTTGGACGATTATCTAAAACATCTAACATCCACTCTGCATAGGGTTCCCAATCTGTCGCCGAATGGAATGTGCCGCCCATTTCAAGTTTTTGCTCAACCAATGGCATGCGATCATGTGAAACAAAACGACGTTTAAAATGACGCTTCTTCTGCCATGGATCAGGGAAATACAGCTGAATCGCATTGATGCTGTTATCAGGCATTTCACGTAGCACTTGAATCGCATCTGCATCAAGTAAACGTAAGTTGCTTAAACCTGCCATGCCTGCTTCATAGACGCACTGCGCGATACCCGGTACGTGTACTTCGATTCCTACGAAGTTACGTTCAGGGTTTGCTTTCGCCATCAATACCAGTGAACGACCCATGCCGAAACCAATTTCCACTGTGAGCGGTCGTTCAGGATGCTCAAAATGCTGACGTAAATCGCCAACAGGGTATTCCAGAATTAGGTGAGCATATTGTTCAAGTGCAGTACGTTGAGACGTATTTAGCGGTGAAGAACGACGCATAAATGTCACAATTTCGCGATGCTCATTCAAGTTGTCCAATTCTACAACTTGTGGGTCTAATTGATCGTTCGACATAACCTAGGCAAAAGAGAAAAATGAATGCGGTATTTTAAGTGCTCAGGATATCAAGTCAAATTTTTTCAGCGAATTCATCTTATTTTTATGTTTTGAATGCCAATAAATGGTTTTAAGGTAATTTTAATTTGTTGGCATTGAAGAAATCAGAATTGTTTTAATGTGTAATTTAATGCGATCAGTCATATTTTGATCATGAAATTGTCATGTGGGATGGATAATTTAAGCTCAATAATGAATATTCAGAATTAAAAAATGAAATTAAATAAACTTCAAAAATCTAACTCAACATCGAAGTATTTAAAGCTCAAAAGCGTCAGTCTTTGCATCGCATTGATAGGTGGAAGCACGATCTTCACGACTTCACAAGCAGCGCTTTTATTCAGCCAATATATTGATGGTAATGACAATAAAAAAGGTTTAGAAATCTATAATCCAGATTCGAATACGGTAAATTTGGCAGAGTATGAAATTCGTCAGTTTGCCAATAAAAGCACTTCACCTAATCTTACGATCAAGCTATCAGGACAGTTACCCACTCAAGCAAAATATTTGGTGGGGCATAATAATCTCAAAACAGCATTAGGCGATGCAGTTCATCAAGTCGCGAATTTAGCATTTAATGGAGATGATGCCTTGGTGCTTTATCATAAAGGTAAAGCGATTGATCGTTTTGGTCGTGTTGGCGAGCAACCTCCGACCGGTTGGGCAGATATTTCTAAAGGGAATAGTTTTCAACGCAAAAATTTAAAAAATGATGTTGGAAGTATAGATCCTGAATCCATTTTTGATCTGAATAACAGCTGGATCAAATGGTCAAACCGCAATGCATTTGAGCAGTATTTGACGTCAACTGCTCAACCTCAACCATCACTAGGGTCAATTCAATGTAGCGCACCGACTACAGCGATTGCTGATTTACAATCTGCTAAGACAAATAAGTCCTATACCGTGAAAGGCGTGATCACCGCAGATTATCGTTATGACAATGGATTTTCAGGGTTTTATTTGCAAACTAAAGATAGCCAAGCAAAGGCAAATGTGAGCAATGCAATCTTTGTTTATGCACCGAAGGCCAGTGTAATTCGGGGGGGAGATGTTGGTGATGAAGTGATTTTGCAAGGTCAACTCAGTACATATGAAAATCAACTTCAGATTGACAAATTGAGCAGTCAAATCAGCACTTGTGATCGTAATGCATTAAGTGCTGTCAGCGCGACACCGTTGCAATTACCATTTCAGAGCATCAATGGTAGCACTGGGCATTCAGCTAAACGCTATCAAGGCATGTGGGTGAGATTACCCCAGCAGTTAACCGTCAGTGAAAATTATAACTATGGTCGCTATGGACAGTTGTCTTTAAGTCTTGGGCGCTTATATATTCCAACCAATTTATTTCCTGCAAAATCTGCTGAAGCAAAATCATTAGCACAACAGAACCAACTTTCAAAAATTGAGCTGGATGATGGTTATAACCAGCAAAATCGAACACCTTGGCTTCCATTGGGTTTTAATGCAACCAATACCCTACGTGCAGGGTATCAGATCAAAAATGTAGAAGGGATTTTAGAATATCGATATGGCGCTTGGCGGATTCAACCAATGGCTCATAATAAGCACCCCGAAATTATCGTGAATGAAAACCCTAGAAAACCTATAATTGCTAAAGATTCTAAGCAAACGCGTGTTGCTGCATTTAATGTGCTTAATTATGACAATGCTTCATTGAACGGTTTGAAATCTGAACGTGGTGCAAATTCAGTATCTGAATTTAACCGACAACACGCAAAAATTATCAATGCCATGAAAGCAATAGATGCTGATGTTTATGGTTTGATGGAGATTGCAAATAATGGTTATGATGAAAAAAGTGCAATTGCCTACCTGACTCGTGCCTTAGGGGTAGACTGGAAATATGTGGTACCTCCAAAAGTTGATCGCTTAGGAAGTGATGCGATTGCTGTTGCGATTATTTATAACAGTAAGCGCGTTAAACCTGTAAATAATGCAGTGATTTATGATGATTTAACCGAAAAAAATCGTGTAACTTTAGCCCAAACATTCCAACCGATTGCCGGTGGTAAAACATTTACCGTGGTTCCTAATCATTTAAAGTCTAAAGGTAGTTGTCCAGATTCACTCACTTCACTAGATGCAGATCAGGGAGATGGACAAGGCTGTTGGAATGCGACACGTCTGACGGCTGTACAAAAGCTGATTCAATGGATTGCCAAAAATCCAACGCAGGTTAAACAGCCAAATTACTTATTGGTGGGTGATTTGAATAGCTATGCAAAAGAAGATCCAATCTTAGCTTTTGAACAAGCTAACTATAAAATATTGTTAAATGATGAAAAGATAGGTCAAGGTCAATCTGCATATAGTTATGTATTCGGTGTAGCGAGTAATACCGAAGGTCATGGTGGTGCAGGCAATCTAGACCATGCGATTGCGGATGCAACGTTGTATCCATTGGTGAAAAGAAGCTTTGCTTGGCATATCAATGCAGATGAACCGACTGCGCTTGATTATAATGAAGAATTTAAAACACCTGAACAGATTGAAAGCTTTTATAGTAGTGATGCATACCGATCTTCAGATCATGATCCAGTTATTGTCGATTTAGAGTTGAATGATCAAAGTACTGCTTTGCCAGAGAGTAGTTCGAATAAATCAGGGGGAGGCTCGACCACGCTGATGAGTCTCGTAGGTTTATTGGGATTATTGATTACCCGTAGAAAATGGTTAAAAGCATAAGCTATTCTTGATGTCTACTATAGATGTTTAGAATAAAAGCCTGAAGTAATTCAGGCTTTTTATTTTCAAACTTAAACACAGATTTAATCACAAACTCGATCAATGAGTGTTGAGCTGGCTTGGTTCAGTCCAATCACTTCAACTTGAATATTTTTTGATTCAAACTTTGCCACAATATTGGCGAGCATGTTCACAGAAGTAATATCCCAAATATGCGCATGGGTTAAATCAATCTCAATAGCTGGAATGGATTCATCGAAATCAAAAAACTGATAAAACTTTTCCGAACTACTAAAGAAGATTTGACCCTTCACCACATAGATACGTTTATTTCCCTCTAGCTCAGATTGAACTTTCACCTCACTTTCCAGTTTATTCACCAAAAAAAGCGCTGAAAGCATTACACCAACCAAGACACCCAGTGCCAAATTATGGGTTGCAAGTACAATCGCAACCACGCTGAGCATCACGATGTTACTTTGCTTTGGATGTTTGCTGAAATTTTTGATTGAATCCCAATTGAAAGTCGTTAAAGCCACCATCACCATAATTGCAACTAAAGCCGCCATGGGGATATAAGCCAACCAATGTTTAAAAAACACCACAAGGCAGAGTAAGAAAACCCCAGCCACTAATGTTGAAAGTCGTGTGCGCGCACCCGATGAAACATTGATAATTGATTGCCCGATCATGGCACAGCCTGCCATACCACCCATGAATCCACTGACGATATTGGCAACACCTTGACCACGACATTCTTGATGACGATCGCCCTCAGTTTGAGTGACTTCATTGATCACCGTCGTCGTCATCATGGTTTCAAGCAGACCGACCGTTGCCAGCGTCATGGCATAGGGCAGAATAATCAGCAATGTGTCTAAATTAAATGGAATATTGGGAATCAAGAAAATCGGTAAAGTATCTGGGAACTGTCCAAGATCACTTACTGTTCTCATATCTGAACCAAACAAAAGCGCCAGTAAACTCAATACAATAATGCAGACCAAAGGAGATGGAATCGCTTTACCCATTTTGGGGAGATAAGGAAATAAGTAAATGACCGCAAGACCTAAAGCTAAAAATAGATAGCCTGATAAATCCATTCTAGAAATCTCAGGGAGTTGAGCGACAAAAATTAAAATAGCTAAGGCATTTAAAAATCCATAGACCACGGATTGAGAAACAAAGCGCATTAACTTAGCCACTTTGAAATAACCTGCAATCATTTGGATAATACCTGTCAGCACAGTGGCAGCTAAAAGGTATTGCAAACCATGTTCTTTAACTAAAGTGATCATGAGTAAAGCCATCGCACCCGTTGCAGCCGAGATCATGGCTGTACGGCCACCAAAAAAAGCGATGGTGACGGCAATACAAAATGATGCATATAGACCAACTTGAGGATCAACGCCTGCAATCGCAGAAAAGGCAATAGACTCAGGGATCAATGCTAATCCAACGACCAGACCAGCAAGTACATCAGTGCGAATATTAGAAAACCATTCATCTTTTTTCAGGCTGATCACGCAAATTGTCCAAGAGCTTAAAATTTGGGGTATGGTAAGTTATTTGTAAATGAAAAGCATAAAAATGAGTTGGATGAGTATAGGTTTTAATGAATATTCAAGTTTTAGATTGATTTTTTACGCTTGCTTGCAAATTTAAAAGCACTTCAGCTTGAAAAAAAACCAGAAGCGATTTAAAACTAATAGAAGTAAAAAACTAAGTTAAAAGACAAGGAAAATATATGAAGTTGTATTATTCGCCAGGTGCTTGTTCACTTGCTGCTCACATCATTTTAAATGAAATTAATGTTGATTTTGACTTAGTAAAAGTAGATATAAAAAACCATCAAACTGAAAAAGGGGACGATTACTATCAAATTAACCCGAAAGGTTATGTGCCTGCTTTAGAAATCAATCCGGGTCTAATTTTGACTGAGAACGTCGCAATTTTACCGTTCTTAGCTCAGCATGATCCTAAGCAAGATTTGATCCCGCCTTCAGGGTTGGGACGTGCTAAAGTGCTTGAATGGTTGGGCTACTTGAACTCTGAGTTGCATGATGCCTATGCCGTATTTTTTGGTGCGCCACTTTCTGACGAGGCAAAACAGAAAGCTTATGCAGAGATTGATCGTCTTTTGACGTTTATCGATAAATCAATTGGTGAGTCAGATAATGATTATTTAGTCGATGATAATTTTGGGCCAGCAGATGCATATCTCTTTGTACTCACCAACTGGTCAAAGGGCATTAAACATGATTTAACGCCGTACAATAATATCAATGCCATTCGTGACAAAGTTGCTGCGCGTCAGTCTGTCCAAATTGCGATGCGTGACGAAGGTTTGATTGCCTAATTTAAGTATTGTTGCTCTTTAAAATTAAACAGCTTCATCAGGAAGCTGTTTTTTATTGATGAAAGCTGAACAATTTTTTGGGTGATTTGTACTTAATCTGCTGGATTTTTTTTTATTCAAATTGCGTATAGAAATCATCAAAATTAATGTCCTCTAGCAATAATGGTTTGTTGAATTTAAAACTGTTCCATGTGTTTTTAGCTTGACCATCCTCGAATTGATTGCCGCCATTGCTACGCTTAACCCTTAGTGTAGAAAAATTATAACCACTTGCACTCTTTTCTCCAGAGGATCGATGAAAGCTATTGTAATCAAAACCTATCAGTTGCATTTTTTGCTTTTGGTATCTGAAGGTATAAGTATGCCTTGGCCATTCCCATCCTCCACATGCCATAAAATAACTAAATTCTATCGTGAGTAAGCCTTTGTTAATTTCAATCCCATTAGACTCAGCGAGTGGATCTTCCAAACAGGAGTTTTCTGTTTGCGCAACTGGAATAGTTTTATTTTCTGTGGTCAACTGATAATCAGACTGATGATTTATAAATATCAATAGTTTACGTGGGTTATTGTGCAAGATTTTGCCATTATCATCTTTAATAATTTTATCAGTTTTTATTTTTTCGATGATCATTGCGACATCAGCACGATGATCTTGATTCAAATCGCCTTCACTTAAAGATAAAATTTTCCACCCATTCGGTACACGCTTAGTCACTGCAGCTGATGGCTTTGCACTGGAAAGTGATGGCAATGTATAAAGACAAACCAATGTCATTGCTATTTTGATTGATTTTTGAATCATTTATATTGTTCTTCAAATTTTAGGTGGTAGTCATCACTATTAAAAAGCATATTTTCTAAATTATATGATTTTTTGTTTTCTAATTTTTTCCATGCAATTGTAGGTTTGAGTTTTTTATCAGGGAAAAAATTATAGTGATGAATTTTGGTTTTATTAGATAAATAATTTACGCTAGTTTCTTTGATATTCCCACTGAGTTTATCCCCTGAAAATGAGTCCAAACCAATCAACTTGAAAAGATGCTGATCATATTTAAATTTATAAGTGTAATTTATACTATAGGTATTGTGGCAAACTGGCTCATCGTTGAAATGAATACTTAGTACTTGATTGTTAATTTCTAGACTAGATTCATCAAAGGTATTTCCTATACATTTTTCTTCATCGCCATAAACCCATGAACCAAAAGGTTTAGATAATTTGAGTTTATATGTTTGGTTTTCTTTGAAATAAATGAAAAGTTTAGGATTTGAAATTTTACGATTTTTAGGTTGCAGTAATATCACCACATCTTCATGTTGATCTTGATTTAAATCACCCTTTGCAACAGAAATGACTTCCCAATTTTTAGGGATGAGTTGGCTAACGGACGCTGGTAGATTTTCAGCATAGCTAGTCGATGCAACGAGACAAAACGTAAATAATTTTAATTTTTTCATCGATTTTCTATTTTTTGATTTCTTATATGTAAAAGGACTCCCGCGAGTCCTTTTACATATGGCATATAATTTTATTTAAAGAAATATCCCGTTTCAGGTGAACTGGCATTTGCCATACGTTTTCTTGGCATACGACCTGCAAGATACGCTTCACGTCCAGCTTCTACTGCTTTTTTCATGGCTGATGCCATTAATACTGGGTTTTGTGCAGCGGCAATTGCTGTGTTCATCAATACGCCATCACAACCGAGTTCCATTGCAATTGCTGCATCACTGGCAGTTCCAACACCAGCATCGACTAAAATAGGGACTTTGGCATTTTCTTTAATAATCGAAATGGTATGTGGGTTCAAAATTCCAAGGCCAGAACCAATTAAACTGCCTAAAGGCATAATTGCGACACAGCCGATACTTTCCAGTTCTTGTGCCACGATTGGATCATCTGAGGTGTAAACCATGACTTCAAAGCCATCTTCCACTAAGGTTCGAGCAGCTTTAACGGTATCCATAATATTTGGATACAGCGTCTTTTCATCGCCTAAAACTTCAAGTTTTACTAAGTTGTGCCCATCAAGCAATTCACGCGCTAACATACAGGTACGCACTGCTGTATCGGCATCAAAGCAACCCGCCGTATTTGGCAGTAAAGTGTATTTTTCAGGGGGAATAACTGATAATAAATTCGGTTGACTTGGGTCTTGCCCAATATTGACACGTCGGATTGCAAGTGTGACGATCTCAGCACCACTGGCTTGAATTGCTAAATCAGTCTCTTGAAGATCTTTATACTTACCTGTACCGACCAACAGGCGTGATTGAAAAGACCGAGAACCGATAATGAGAGGATGATCCTGCATAACTACTCCGTTTTAGCCGCCACCGACAGCGTGAATAATTTCAATACGATCTGATTCAGCAATCGGAGTCTGCTCCAATTTGCTTTTAGAAATAATCATTTCATTAACTTCAACTGCAAATCGTTTTCCATCAAGTGATAGATGCTGTATCAATTGTAGTAAGTTTTGACAGTGGGTCTGCTGAACTTCGCCATTTATATAAATATTCACAGCTTAAATCCTTTTTTAAATTGTGATCTTAAGAACTGAAAAAATAATGCTAAAACTCAATCGTTATCTTGCGTACTTGAAGGCATTCCATGCCAAAACTAACCAGCCTGCAATCATCAAAGCACCACCTATAGGTGTAATCATGCCTAAGCTACGTGGGAGTCCTAATGCCATGATGTATAGTGAACCACAGAAAAATAGGATACCGATTTGAATCAGTATAAAACTCGCCTTAATCGGAAGCTGAGGAATCACTTTTGCTAGAATTCCCAGTAGCAACAATCCAAGAGCATGATAGAAAAAGTAATCTGTTGCAGTAGACCACCAAGCGAGCTGTGCATCAGAAGCACGTGCTTTTAAGCCATGTGCACCAAAGGCACCCAACATGACAGCGAGCGCAAGATTTATGGCAGAGATACTAATCCACATAGCGATTTAAGCTCTATAACTTTGCGACTAACATTAGCATAAATTAACCAATACCAATTACGGAAATCACAACATTTTATCGATAAAAAAGGGCACAAAAGCCCTTTTTTAAATATTCTGAATTTCCATCATCTAAAGCTGATGTGCTAAATAAATTTAGTTAGATGACATTGCAACTTTAATCTTATCCATCGCATTTTTTTCTAGCTGACGGATACGCTCGGCTGATACATTGTATTCAGCGGCAAGTTCATGCAACGTCGATTTATCATCGTCTAACCAACGACGCTGTAAGATGTTGCGTGAGCGATCATCTAGTTGATCCATAGCAGTATGTAAAGCAGACGTACTTTGCTTTTCGTAGTCTTCTTCTTCAACTAATCGTGCAGGATCATAGCGGTTATCTTCTAGATAGAGTGCAGGCGATACGTAAGTTGTATTTTCATCGTCATCATCACCTTGGGCATCAAATGCAGCATCATAGGCAGTCAAACGACCTTCCATCTCTAACACTTGCTCAGGTGTCACATTTAAGTCTAAAGCGATTGATTTTGCTTCGTCTAAAGTGAGTTTTTTGCTCGATTTCTTTAAACTACGTAAATTAAAGAACAGTTTACGTTGTGCTTTGGTGGTAGCAATTTTTACAATACGCCAGTTACGAATGACATATTCGTGAATTTCGGCTTTAATCCAATGCACGGCAAATGACACCAAACGTACACCCATATTGGGGTCGAAGCGTTTGACAGCTTTCATTAAGCCTAAATTGCCTTCTTGAATTAAATCGCCTTGTGGTAAACCGTAACCTGCGTAACTACGAGCAATATGCACAACGAAGCGCAGATGCGACATCACCAACATTTTGGCTGCATCTAAATCTTGATCATAAAAATAGCGATCAGCTAACTCTTTTTCTTGTTCAGCTGTCAAAATTGGGATTTGATTCACAGTGCTCATATAAGCACCAAGATTTACCCCAGGCGCAGACAATGACAGGGGCATCAATTGATTGCTGCTGTCAGTCATGTGTTCTCCTTAAATCGGATAATAGTTATAAAACCAATAACAATATCTTAATTCGATTTGCATGTGGTGTTAAAGGGAATTGGGTAGTGAAATGTAAATTAATATTCAACATTGCCACACAATCAGTTTAATTGAAAACAATTAAGATTCAATTACGTAATGAAATTCTTGTTCAGAAATTTGCAAAAAATCGCATCTATAGTTATGTATTTCGCAATAACGGCGAATATCTAACTGACTATTCGGGTCAGATGATTTCAATAAATAACTTTGCGGTGGTGTATGGAGCTTTAATTGCTTTTTTAAAAGTAATAAGGGAAGCGGGCAGGGTTTACCCAAAGCATCGATTTCAATTAAAGCATTCATTTCATTCAATAATATAATATTTACTCTGCTATTTTAACAAAGTGTGCAGCATTACGAATGATATTTTGTGAAATTTCAATAAAAATTAGGGTAGTGATTCTACGGTTAATCTATTTGGGTGATAAATAAACAAATTTTTGTATAATATTTTGAGCAAAAACCTCTATTAATTGTAATAAACACATGATAAGCTCGTTGCGTAATTAAGGAATCGAATAGGGATTTTTCGTCTCTAAGCCTTATTTATGAATGGATGTAACCGGGATTTTGTTAATAGTTTTATAGAATGATTACAAGCTTTGAAATACAAAAATGTTTTAAAATTTGTTTGCTCTGCTGTTTGCAACACCGGGTGGTCCCTTTTCTTACCAACTGAGGATTAACTTATGACAGCTCGCGAACAAGGCGTAGTTAAGTGGTTTAACGACACTAAAGGTTTTGGCTTCATTCAACGCGCTGGCGGTGATGATGTTTTCGTTCATTTCCGTGCTATCCAAGGCGACGGTCACCGTTCACTTCGTGACGGCCAACGCGTGGAATTTAGTGTTGTACAAGGTCAAAAAGGTTTTCAAGCTGAAGAAGTTCAGCCTTTAGACTAATCCTAGTTTTTTAAATTAGGTTAACGCTCCAATTTTAGGAATTGGGGCGTTTTTTGTTTATAATGAATATAATATTTTTAAATCTGACCGCCGAGCACGTATATATGTCATCTGGTTTCGAAACCCTAAACTTAGAGCCACAACTTAAGCAAGCCATTGATGCTTTAGGGTTTAAAGAAATGACCCCAATTCAAGCCAAAGTATTGCAATATACTTTAGCAGGTCATGATGCAATTGGTCGCGCACAAACGGGTACAGGTAAAACTGCTGCATTTCTTGTCAGTATTATTAATGATTTACTTAAAAATCCAATTCAACATCAACGTTTTCGTGGTGAGCCACGGGCTTTGATCTTGGCACCAACCCGCGAACTTGCGATTCAAATTGAAAATGATGCAAAAGATCTGACTAAGTTTTCTGGCTTAAATGTAGTCACTTTGGTGGGTGGTGTTGATTTTGATAAACAAAAGAAGCAGTTGGACCAAGGCTTTGTCGATATTATTGTCGCGACACCTGGTCGTTTAATTGATTTTACTGAACAAAAAGAAATCTGGTTAGACCAAATTGAATTTTTAGTGATTGATGAAGCGGATCGTCTACTGGATATGGGCTTTATTCCATCAGTTAAACGTATCGTGCGTTATTCTCCACGTAAAGAACAACGTCAAACCTTATTATTTTCTGCAACTTTTAGCTATGACGTGCTTAATTTGGCACAGCAATGGTTGTTTGAGCCTGTCACAGTCGAAATTGAGCCGGATAAGAAAACCAATGCGGATGTTGAACAACGTGTTTATGTGGTTGGAAAGTCAGATAAGTATAAACTTTTGGAAGAAATTCTACGGGATGAACCGATTGAAAAAGTGATGATCTTTGCCAATCGTCGTGATCAGGTTCGTAAGTTATATGACCACTTGAAACGTGATGGCTATAAAGTCGTGATGTTGTCAGGCGAGATTGCTCAAGATAAGCGTATCAAGATGCTTGATCAGTTTAAAAATGGTCAACACAATATCATGATTGCGACAGATGTTGCGGGACGTGGTATTCATGTAGATAACGTATCACATGTGATTAACTTTACCTTACCTGAGCAATCTGATGACTATGTGCACCGCATTGGACGCACAGGACGTGCAGGAAGCAGTGGTGTAAGTATCAGCTTCTTGTCGGAAGATGATGCATTTTATCTTCCTGAAATTGAAAAAGCGATTGGACAAAAAATTCCACTCACACGTTTAGATGGTTATTGCTAATCCTAAAAGACGTCATTGATGAACATTTAAATGTCATTCAATAAAAAAGCCCCTCAACGGGGCTTTTTTATTGAATCAGTATTGATCTTAAATCGTTAATTGGCTTTACAGGTAAAGGTTAATACCGTTTGGTAGTCGGTGTCTTTTTCAATGGTTGTATTTTTTCCAATCACTGAGCCTAAAACACTCGCTGCTGCAGAGACCATTTGTCCTGTTTTTTCATCAAATACACCTTTTAAGGCGCCGTTATATTCTGTTTTTTCATCCACAAGCATAGGGGCATGATTTTTACCACAAGTTTTATTGGCAGCCGTAATGGCATTGTTTTTTGCAATGATTTGGCTTTTACCTAAACCTGAAACCTCATATTGATTATTTGCCTTTTGAATGGCCAATGTTTCAGTGGGGTTTGATGCGCAGGCAGTGAGCAATAGTCCGGCAGTGAGAACTGTTGATGTTGTTAAAAATGCTTTCATTATTTTTCTTCCTAAAGCTTAGATAAATTTCAACGTTTATATTAGCGGTGAGTTAAGGATTGATTTTGAATAGTTTGTATATATTTTGAATTTTAATCAGGTTTTTTGTGAATTTTGATTCTGCTATAGACAAATGCAGCTATAGAGTAAATTTTGAGGTTTGTGATAAGCTAAGCTTCAATACGTAATACATAGATTTGTAGTCAATGTCAGATTCTTTTCTAGATGCAGTACATCAGAATATTCATCAGCGTCAGTCAATTGGGCACTTGGTTGAACCTGCACCAAATGCCGCACAACTTGAGATTGCATTTCAGGCGGCATTAACTGCACCAGATCATCATCGATTGAAACCCACACATTTTATAGTGGTGGCAGCTGAGCAAAGAGGAGCATTTGGTGAGATTTTGGTTGAAGCCATGCGCAACTTGGGTGAAATTGATGAGCAACAAGTCGAGCGTGTTCGACATCATCCAATGAGAGCGCCACTGCTTGTTTTGGCGGTGACACGTTTTCAAGATCATCCTAAAGTTCCTGACTTTGAGCAAACCTTAAGTTCAGGCGCTGCTGTACAGAATTTTCTACTTTCGCTTCAAGCTCAAGGGTTTTCAACTATGTGGCGTAGTGGGGCAGTGGTTGAATCGAATTGGTTTAAGCAAAAATTAGGTTTGCAATCAGATGATCTGATTTCAGGGATTATTTATATAGGAACTGCTTTTAAATCAATTCCTGCGCGTTTAGAGATGCCGTCTGAGTCTAATGTATCTTATTGGAAGCCTTAACCAGTATTTAGATGGTATCGACTTAGCTTTGAAATTGAACAGTTAAATTAAAAATTTGGGATAAAAATAATGTCGGAATTAAAATTCACGGATTTGGTTGAACCTGTCGCAGTGGACAGTAAAACAGCGTTGCGCGTTACTGTATTAGGTGGGGGTAGCTTTGGTACAGCGATGGCGAATACTGCTGTACGAAATGGTTGTGATACCAAAATTTGGATTCGTGATGCAGCAATTGCGGCTGAGATTAATGCCACGCATATTAATCAACGTTATTTACCCGATTTTACACTTGAGAAAGGATTGGTTGCCGAGTCTAACTTAGAAAAGGCTGTACGTGATCGAGACATTATTTTAGTTGCCATTCCAAGTCACTCTTTTCGTGATGTATTACGTCAAATTAAGCCATTTATAAGTGCGCAAGCTGTTGTCTCACTCACCAAAGGGGTAGAAGCTAAAACCTTTAGTTTTATGAGTGATATTATTCGTGAAGAGCTACCTGAAGTGCCTTACGGTGTCTTGTCAGGACCGAATCTTGCCAAAGAAATCATGGCAGGAATGCCAGCAGGTACAGTGATTGCCAGTGATTCAGAGCTGGTGCGCTATGCAGTCCAACAAGCTTTACATAGTGCTTTATTCCGTGTCTTTGGTAGTGATGATGTGAATGGGGTCGAGCTAGGTGGCGCACTAAAAAATATCTATGCAGTAGCAATGGGTATGGCTGCTGCTTATAAAGTGGGTGAAAACACCAAGAGCATGATCTTAACGCGTGCCTTGGCAGAAATGAGTCGCTTTGCTGTTAAGTTAGGTGCGAATCCACTGACATTCTTGGGTTTATCCGGCGTTGGTGATTTATTCGCAACCTGTAGTAGTCCGTTAAGTCGTAACTATCAAGTCGGTTTCGCGCTTGGTTCAGGAAAATCTTTGGAGCAAGCAACTCAAGAGTTGGGTCAAACTGCTGAAGGTATTAATACGATTGTTCAGGTCAACAGCCGTGCTAAAGAACTCGATGTCTATATGCCAATTACCACAGCACTTTATGAAGTGATATATGAAGGTGCCCCAGCGATGCATATTGCAGTATCACTGATGAAAAATGGTCATCGTAGTGACGTCGAGTTTGTGCTACCGCATAACAAAGTATGATAGTTTGAATGCTGAATAAAAGACTTTAAACGAAGCAGAATGATATTTTTAGAAAATCGTAGCAATTTATATGGATGCTTCAACACCTTTAATATGGCAATACATCGACTGATCATTTTTAGGTTTAGAGCTTTAGATGTTTAAACACAAATGATCAAAATGATCAAAAAAATGTCATCATGCTTCGTTAAAATAGGATTTTAATTTTAGGGAAAATATATGCAATTAACATTGGTTCGTCATGGAGAGGCATCGCCAGCTACAGATGGTAATGATATTAAACGACCTTTGACGAGACGCGGACATGAGCAGGCGAAGCAAACAGCAATTTTCTTAAAAGATCAGGTGACGCCAGATATTTTTGTGGTGAGTCCTTTACTACGCGCACAAGAAACGCTTTCACATCTGCAAACTATTTTTCCAGAAGTTACAGTTTTGATTTGTGACAAAATCAAGCCCGATGATCATGCCAAAGAAGCGATTGATTGGCTGAGCCAATTGCCTTTCGAAAATATTGTGGTGGTTTGCCATATGAATGTTGTGGCTCATATTGCTGAACAACTAACGCATGAATCATTTAATCCTTATGCGCTTGCAGAAGCACGTATTTATGAGCAAAGTGTTATCGCAAATGGCTTGTCAACACAGCGAAAATCCTTTATTCCTAACATATAAATCAATTTAAAAATTAAACGGTAGAAAATTATAAATGTTGTATCTATGGATGCCTGAGGCCAATGGGGTTTGGCAATGGTCACGTGGTGATAACTGGATGCAGGCATCTAGTCTTGAGCAATTGATTCAAGAGATCAAACCATATCAAGGGGAGGAAGCCGTGGTTTTCTTTCCCAGTCGTGATGTGCAAATTATTCAGCAAAAAATCCCTAAAGCTCAATATAAACAGTTGGGTCATGATGGAATTAAATATTTAATTGAAGAATATGTGATATTCCCGATTGATCAAATGAACGTGATTTCGAGTTTTGAAGCACCCGATCAACTTTCTATTCTTGCGATTGCGAAAAATGCAGTTTTAACCATGCAGCATTCGCTGACACTCATTCCTGTCAAAGTAACAGCGTTATTACCAGACTTTCTGGTATTGCCGATTCCGCAAGACAATGAAACAATCATTGCCAATGTGCAACAACAATTACTGGTGCGTGAAAGTGCGTTGCAAGGATCATCGCTAGATGATCTGTCTTTATATTTGGATATGTGCGCTCAACCAGAGATATTCAAATATGATGCACTAACGGATGAGCAAGAACATGCTTTGCTTATAATGACGACTGCGGAACAACGAGAAAGTTTTAATTATCAATTCAAGCCTATTTTAAAAGCTAAAAACCATCCATTTAATGTTTTGCCAAAAGCTAAACGTGAAGCAAGTCGTGCTTCGGGCTATTGGAAAGCCTGTGCGATGCTAGTGCTTGCATTGTTGGTTGTACAATTGAGTTATGATCTTGCGCGTTGGGTAAAGTTGAAAAAATTAGCAGATCAAACGGCCGTGTTGTCTATTGAACAGTATAAAACATGGTTTGGTGCCAATAGCCGTGTCACTGAGCAGAACATCAAAAGCTTATTTGAGAGTAATTTACGTTTAAGTCAAACAGCAAATACACAGGCATTGCAGTTGATTAGTCGAGTAGGACCCATTTTGATGCAAAATCAAATCGTGGCGAATAACGTCAATTATGATGCCAATGTCCTGAATATGAATCTAGTCGCACGCAGCTCTGATGCACTTCAAAGTTTGGTCGGTCAGTTAAATCAACAAGGCTTTAAAGCCGAACTTGGAAATGTTCAAACGCAGGCAAATGGTGTGATTGGGGCGGTGAAAATACAATAATGAAAGCATTCAATAAAGCACATGACTGGTTTGATCTATGGTTAGATAGAATCAGCGAGAACTTAGAACGTATTTCTTTGCGTGAACGAATTATGGTGATTGGTGCGACGATTATTGTTGTCGTTGCGATCATAGGTACATCGCTATGGAAAATGCATCAAGCTGCTGACTTACAACAAAGTCGTTTAACTCAACTGAAGGATGATTTGGTCTGGATGCAAACCAATGTTGCAACCATGAAGCCAGCCGATGATTTAAATTTATCTATAACAGATAAGATTCAAAGAGTTTCACAACAGCAAGGTATTTCTGTAGCATCACAACAAATGGGGGATGCAACGCAAATTGTGGCTGAACATGCAAACTATTCAATTTTAGCAAACTTTCTGACTCAACTGGCACAGATAGGTTTGAGCATTGAAAAACTTGAATTAAATAAAGTGGGTGAGCAGATTAAATTAACAGCGACTGTGAAGTGACTGGTGAAAATAAACAACTGACAGCCATAGCCTTTTATACAGACTGTGCCTATAATATGCCAACTTAAAAAGCAGTAGACTTTTTGAATATGTTATATTCGCTTGCTCGTCCATTTCTATTTTCGTTGGCGCCAGAGCGTGCACATGATCTGACATTATCATTACTTAAAAAAACCTATAAGTTAGGTGTAATGCGTCAGGTGATTGAAGCTAAGCCTGTAACATGTATGGGAATTCAATTTCCAAATCCAGTGGGTTTAGCTGCGGGCTTAGATAAAAATGGTGCTTATATTGATGCACTAGCAAGTTTGGGTTTTGGATTTATCGAAATCGGTACAATCACCCCTCGTCCACAAGCGGGCAATCCGCAACCTCGTCTATTTCGTATTCCAGAAGCTAAAGCCATTATTAACCGTATGGGTTTTAATAATGAGGGTGTTGATCAACTGATTGAAAATGTAAAAGCATCCAATTTTAAAGGTGTTTTAGGCATTAATATTGGTAAAAATGCGGATACTGCTGTAGAAGATGCTGTTTCTGATTATCTGATTTGTTTAGAAAAAGTGTATAATTACGCATCATATATCACGGTAAATATTTCTTCGCCTAATACTAAAAATTTGCGTAGTTTGCAAAGCGGTCATGCGCTGACTGAATTACTTGAAACACTAAAAAAGCGTCAATTGGAACTTGCAGAAGAATATCAGCATTATGTGCCTTTAGTGTTGAAAGTCGCGCCTGATCTGACAGCAGAAGATATTCAATTTATTGCTTCACAGTTAATCCAATTTAAAATTGATGGTTTGATTGTGACCAATACTACGCTTTCTCGTGAAGGGGTAGAAAACCTTCCTTCTGGCGATGAGGCTGGTGGTTTATCAGGTGCACCCGTGTTTGAAAAGAGTACTGCTTGCTTGCAAGCCTTTTCAAAGATCTTAAAAGATCAAATTCCATTGATTGGCGTTGGTGGTATTCTTTCAGGTGAACAGGCTATAGCGAAACAACAAGCAGGCGCAAGTCTCGTACAAATCTACAGTGGTTTGATTTATACAGGACCGGCTTTAATCAAAGATTGTGTTAATGCTATGATCTGATTTTTATGAACAACTTAGATATATTCATACTGATTATTCTGCTCATTGGAGGGCTTAACGGTTTGCGTCAAGGATTCGTTAATGCCTTTGCGAACTTGGTTGGATGGATTTTTGCACTGATTATCGGTGCTAAATATGCCAATTTAATCGCGCCTTCCATGACAGTGCTCAGTCAAGATCCTGTTGTTCAAAAAATTGCAGCTTTTGCTTTCATTGTTTTACTCATCGTTGTTTTGACATGGATTGTGACTGCGATTCTCAATCGAATGCTTAAAACACTGAAATTAGGCCCACTCAACCGTCTAGCAGGTGGTGCTTTTGGAACATTGAAAGGTTTATTGATCGTCCTCATTTCCATGCAAGGAATAGGCTCTTTTGTAGAAAGCTCTCCTCATTGGAAACAGTCTAAATTTATCCAAGCATTATTGCCTTATGCACCTATGGCAACTCAATTTACAAAAGATACTGCCAATAAGGCCTTAAATCAGATTAATTCAGATGAAACTAATGATCAGGATAGTGACAAAATGTCCAAAGATTCTGATCAGAAAGATGCATCTTCAGATTCAACGAAAAATCCTTTTTATTAATCCTAGCTTGTCTGCGAGGTTGCTATGTGTGGAGTAGTTGGTATAGCGGGTAAATCCCCGGTTAACCAAATGTTGTTTGATGCATTAACGATGTTACAACATCGTGGACAAGATGCTGCTGGGATAGTGACTTACCATAATGGTCGTCTATTTTTAAGAAAAGACAATGGGATGGTTCGTGATGTTTTCCATACTCGCCATATGCGCGCGTTGTTGGGAAATTATGGTATTGGTCATGTACGTTACCCAACTGCAGGTTCTTCAAGCAGTGCTGAAGCGCAACCGTTTTATGTAAACTCTCCGTATGGGATTACTTTGGCGCATAACGGTAACTTAACCAATGCTGAAGAAATTCATGATGACTTGTTTAAAACTGACTTACGTCATATGAACACGGATTCTGACTCAGAAGTGTTGTTAAACGTTTTTGCACACGAATTTCAAAAGCTCGCTAAACTCAATCCGAATGCTGACGATGTTTTCAACGTTGTTGCTAAGGTGCATGATCGCTGTAAAGGTGGTTATGCAGTCGTTGCAATGATCACTGGACATGGTTTAGTCGGCTTCCGTGATCCAAATGGTATCCGTCCATTAATTCTAGGCTCACGTGAAACTGAATTGGGGCTGGAATACATTCTTGCTTCTGAATCCGTTGCTTTGACTGCGTTAGGTTTTAAAGTTGAACGGGATGTGCTTCCTGGAGAAGCCATTTTTATTGATGCTGAAGGTCAATTATTCTCGAAACAATGTGCTATAAATCCTGAATATCGTCCATGTATTTTCGAATACGTTTATTTTGCTCGTCCAGATGCAATCATTGACGGTATTTCTGTTTATAAAGCACGTCTTAAAATGGGTGAAAAGCTTGCTCACAAAATTTTATGCGAGTGGGGCGAGTTTCATGACATTGATGTCGTGATTCCGATTCCAGATACATCGCGTACTTCAGCATTAGAATTAGCAAATACCCTCGGTGTGAAGTTCCGTGAAGGCTTTATGAAGAACCGTTATATCGGTCGTACCTTCATTATGCCAGGTCAACAGTTACGTAAAAAATCTGTACGTCAAAAGTTAAACCCTGTTGAATTAGAGTTTAAGGGTAAAAATGTACTTTTAGTCGATGATTCAATTGTACGTGGCACAACGTGTAATGAAATTATCCAAATGGCGCGTGATGCTGGTGCTAAAAAAGTATTTTTTGCTTCTGCTGCACCGATGGTGAAGTATCCAAACGTCTATGGTATTGATATGCCAGTGAAGGATGAGCTGATTGCATCCAACCGTGATGTTGAGGAAATTCGTGAACTAATTGGTGCTGATCGTTTGATTTTCCAGAACTTGGAAGATTTAAAAGATGCTGTACGTACCAAAAAAGTACCAGAAGTAAGTGAATTCGATTGTTCTGTGTTCGATGGGATCTATGTGGCGGGGGGGATTAACGACGCTTATTTAGATGGTCTTGAACAGAAGCGTTGTGAGTCTGCTAAGAAAAATAAAGATGGCTATATCGATGTCAATGTGGATGCGTCATCGGTCGACTTAAGTGGTTTAAAAGACGCATAAGCCCTTCTGAAAAAATGATTAAAAAAGCGAGTAATTCTCGCTTTTTTAATTTATGATCTGAATACAATGTAATCAGGAACTTTTACATTGAAAGATGTAAGTCATTATTTAATAAAAAACAAAAACATGCTTTGGCCTGCAAGTATTAGTGCGCTTGTCATTTTATTGTCCATTTTTCTTTTAAATAGTGGTTTAGGTCTTCTGATCCATTATTTAAATCCTCAACACTCTATTCTTTGGAATAGTTATAGCCCTTATTTTTTACTGTTGATCGGCTCGATTATCGGTGGTTCGATTATTTATGAGTTTTATGTTTTTCGTTCAGGTGGACATACGCTGGCGAAACAATTGAATGCAAGACAGCTTACGCTTTTGGAGAGTACTCCTGAAGAGAGACTTGCACTGAAATTAACGGAAAAGTTAGCCAATAACTTCGCAATTGATATTCCTACATTGTATGTACTACAAGATGAAATTGGGGTAAATGCACTCACTGCTGGTTTCCATCCCAAAGACACCGTGATTATTTTAACCTGGGGTGCTTTACAAAATTTGGATGAGCTGGAGCTTTATGGCTTGTTGGGACATGAATTTAATAAAATTTTGTCAGGTGAGGCCACGGAAAATACGCGTTTAAAAATTTTATATAGTGGGGTAACGACGTTTAGTCAATGGGGGAGTCAAATTGCTAAAAAGGGATTTAAGCGCAATGCATCGAATACTCGGCATAAGTTTGAAACGAGTTTGGTTGCTATAGGAGGGGTAATTTGGCTGATTGGTAGTCTGGGGGTTTTAATCAATCGTTTGATTAAATATATGACCTTAGGGGGAAGAACTTATTATAATGATTTCAAAACCAAAAAGTTATTACTCAATGATGCCAATGTGCAGACTTTACTTCGCATCTATGTGCATCATGCAGGTTCACAGATTCATAGTGAATACTCAGAAGCAATTTCACATATGTGCTTTGCAAACTCATTAAGCCCACAAAGTTGGATGAATATTCATCCTAGCATTCAAGATCGTATTTATGAGTTAAATCCAAGCCTACTTCAAGATTTGCAATTGGAAAATTTACAGAAACTTCGATCTCAACCTTTGTTTAGTTTGATGCGATCCTTAGAGGAGTCGATTGCAGAAGAGTATAATCCTTGGATGTCTCCACAGCCTTTGCCATTATTGCGATTATCCCCAATTAGTTTTGCAATCAAGGATGCGATCAAGCCTTTAAGCTTGGAAGTACGTCAACAGATGTCACGTCCAGAATTAATTACCCGTGCTATGCAAACCGCGACTGGATCAAGAGAGGTGATGATCGCGATTTTGATGATTCGTCAATATCGTGAATTTATTCCTTCAAATGCACAGGTGAGCCGTGCCATTGTCGATTCTCTTCTTCATATCGATGGTCGTGTCCATATCCAAATTTTTCATGAGGCTTGCTCAAATCTAGGCAATATGCCAGCCACCAGTGCGCGCCAGTTTATTACTAAGCTTGCTAAAATTATTCAAGAAGATGGTGAAATTGGATTGTTAGATGCACTGTTAATTGAAAAAGTAAAATCAGAATTGGGGCTTTTACCGATTCATCGACCGACTTCATTAGAGGATGCGAAACCGCAAATTGTGCGTCTGGTGGATGCATTACTCCATGTGCAACAGCTGAATAGCGCAAATCAACTTGAAGTGCGTTATAAGATTCTAAAACGAGTATTATCGGTTGAAGAATTAGAAATCTATGAAGAAATTTCAGATGAGCCTATAGATTTGGGTGAAATCTTGAATGATATAGCAGGGTTGTTGTTGCGTGATCGTTTAAGTATTTTGGGTGTGGCTGAGATTTGCTTGTGGCATGACCGGGTCATTACACAGGATGAATTGGATGTGCTGGAACTGCTGTATTGGCGCTTAGGGTTTGACAGTGAAGAGATTGTGAGTCAAATGCATAAGAAGAATAGTATTATGATTGTTTAGCGGGTTTTCTGGAAAATAAACAACGAAATTGATATTTTTTAAACAAATGATGATTAAATTGCTTAGAATAACAACGCGTCCCAAAATGGAATGGGGTTGGCGAAGAAGAGTAAGCAAGAATATTGAAAAAGAGTATGATTGGTTGAGGAATTAAAGCTCAGCAATTCATTGTAAAAATCGGTAGAATGTCCAGCCCATTAAATGCTAGTACGTATGAAATGAATGTGAATATGGTAGAGCATCAGCGCAGTATATTGTCAGTGATTGGTATTGATTTATGGATGCCTAAAGCTGATGCGCAGACGCGTACCTATACATCAAGTTTGTATCGTGACCAAGCAGCGCCAGAGCGTCATGATGTTCACAACTTCCACGTTGATCATTTAGACACTTCCGAAGTATTTGAATCTAAAAATACGACCAACGCTGATCAAATTATTCAACCAAATAAAGTTGATGAGAATCCATTAGAAAAATCTCATGTCGAGAAATCAAATCAACAACATGATCTAAAGTCAGGGGTTGTGATTTCTACAGAAGTGCGGGAGGCAGTTTATGTTGCACCTTTCGAGCTTCAGGCATTCAGCCTTGAAAATTGTGTGATCTTAGTTGACACAACTCAATTGACTTCTGAGCAGGCTGCACTATGGCAAAATATTCAAATGGCTAAAACGGGTCAGTTTGCTGTTTTAAAATGGCCATTTGCACTAGCACCATTACAAGATGGTCGGGGTGTGAAAGTTTATATCCAAGGTTTTGTGGACGCCTTAAAAGCGGATAAGCAGATTCTCAGCATAGGTAAAATTGCACATGCTCAAATTGATAACATCGTTGAACTGCCAAATCTCCAAGAAATGTTGGATCAGCCTCTATTAAAGAGTGAGTTATGGGATTATATGCAAAAGCCAGTAAAATAATCTTTCAAAAATATAAGATTAAAGTTTTAAAAAATTGAATAGATCATAAAATCCTTTGAATAAATAAAATAAAGCTTCAAACAAAATAATAAATAAAGTGTATAAAAGACCATAAGGATTTAAAAACAATATTAGGGATGTATATGCAACAAAAGGTTGTGGTATTTAGTCAAATTGATTCAATTATTCTTGAAAAATTAAAAGATCGTTATCATGTCGTACAGATTAATCCGAAAGCTGGTGATATTAATCAGCAAATTCTAAATGAAGTGACTGATGCAGATGGAATGATTGGCGCGGGTCGGTTACTGAATGAAACGAATCTGCACACTGCTCAAAGACTCAAAATTATTTCTACAGTGAGTGTTGGATATGACAACTATGATGTTGACTATCTGAATCAAAGGAAAATTTGGTTAGCACATACACCACATGTATTGACAGAAACCACCGCAGATTTAGCTTTTACGTTGTTGATGAGTGCAACACGTAAAGTACCTCAGTTAGATTCTTGGACTAAACAAGGCGCATGGACAAGGACAGTTGGAACAGCTCAATTCGGCTTAGACATATATGGCAAAAAGCTCGGTATTATTGGTTTAGGAAATATTGGATTGGCGATTGCGAAACGTGGCTTTCATGGTTTTAATATGAAGATTAATTATCATAATCGAAATCCAAAACCTGAACGTGCACAGTTGGTCGATGCACAATATTTAGCGCTCGAAGATTTATTGGAACAGTCTGATTTTATTGTGGTTGCAGTAGATTTAAATGCAGATTCGACAGCCCTCATGGGGCGTGAGCAATTTAACAAAATGAAGCCTTCCGCGGTTTTTATCAATATTTCACGTGGTTCAGTGGTCGATGAAGATGCTTTAATTGATGCATTAAAACAAAATAAAATTTTTGCTGCAGGCTTAGATGTCTATCAGAAAGAACCTTTGCAAGATTCTAAATTATTTGAGCTGGACAATGTAGTGACCCTACCTCATGTTGGCTCTGCTACGACTGAAACACGCCTGAAAATGGCTGAACTAGCTTATTTAAATCTAGTCCAAGCATTAGACGGTGAACTTCCGAAATGTTTAGTCAATGAAAAATTCTGCTAAATGTTTTATGTGAGTTATTTTTAAAATATCTTATCGGGGGAGTTAGGTTTTGAGCTATATGTTGATGTGATTTTTATCTTTTTTCAAGTTAAAGATTCATAACACATCATTGCAAATTCATTCAATTTTCAGTGTTATAGTCTGAACGTATTCATCTGTTTGAGTTGATGTTTTGAAAAAAACCTTATTTGCATTGAGTTTATGTTTGAGTGCTATGTGTAGCGCTGATGATATCTTTAATACTGAAAAGGTACCTACATTTGATATTCCTGAGATTGGGGCTGGAGTAGGTTTGATTGATCAGCAACGCGAACAACTGATCGGTGAAAAAGTCTATCGTCAAGTTCAAAATCAACTGCCAGTTTTGCATGATGTCTGGTTAGAAGATCAGTTCATGTCCATATTTACACGTATATTAAGCCAAACTAAGCTTGGAAGACCGATTGGACTGGTTATTGTAAATGATCCTCAAATTAATGCTTTTGCAGTACCTGGTGGTTTGTTTGCGCTAAATGCAGGTTTAATCACGTTATCTAAGAATCTAGATGAGGTATCGGGGGTGATGGCGCATGAAATTGCGCATGTATCACAGCGTCATTATAGTCGCTCTCAGGAAGCGTTTAAGGGGCAAGGTTTATTAGCACTCGCCGGTATTATTGTTGGTGCTGCCATTGCAGCACAAGCAGATAGTGATGTTGGTAGTGCGGTAATGATGGGAACTCAGGCAGCATTGGTCGATAAACAACTCAGCTACAGCCGTAATCAGGAGCGTGAGGCTGACCGTATTGGGATGCAGTTAATGTATGGAGCGGGATATAACCCGCACAGTATGGCTGATTTTTTTGAGACCATGAATCGTGCAACGGCTCGCGTCAGCTTTATGCCTGATTTTTGGTTTACGCATCCATTGACGACCCAACGTATGAGTGAAGCTCGGTTAAGAGCGAATCAATTTCCACGTATACCACTCAGTAATACTCAGCAAGAATTCGAAGTGATTAAGTGGTACACCGCAGTGGTGACCAATCAATCTTCAGAATCACAACTGAAAACTTTAGCGCAGAATAAAAATTTTGGTGGAATACTGGCACTTGCTGAATATTACCTGAGAAAAGGTGAGCTCACTTTAGCCCAACAGCAATTAGATGTGGCTAAAACGATTCAACCTGCACATACCTTATTGGCTTTGATTCAAGCAGATCTTTATTTAGAACAAGATAAAATAGATACTGCAATGCAGGTGATTTTGCCTAAGCAAAGAGTCATGCCTGAAAATAGAGCGCTAGCTTATAAGTTGGCGCATATCTATAACTTAAAAAAACAGCCTATTGAAGCGGAGCGAATCGTAAATAGATTCCTGATTAAAAATAATCGAGATATTGTTGCTTGGCAACTGATGCAGCAATCTGCAAATTTAAACCGTGAAAATCCAATGCGAACAATTAATGTACTGCGTTATCGAGCAGAAGTTGAGTATTGGAAAGGTGCTGAAGAGGTGGCTATTAAATCTCTAATCCATGCACAACGGCTCGCTAAGGAAAACAATTCAATGTCAGCGAAGATTAATAGCCGACTGAATGCCATGCAAAAAGAGCATACTCAGAAAATTTAAAACATTTTGTTAAGCTAAGTTTTCGAATTAAAGAGTAATTAAAATTATAATTTAAAACGACCCTTATAGGATGGTAAGGAAATAGTATGGTAGGAAAAGAGCTGAGAATGATTAAAGGTCAGTGCTTATGTGGCGCAATGAGTTATCAGTATCACGGCCAAATTCATCAAAGTATTCTGTGTTTCTGTGGTGATTGTCAATTAGCTCAAGGCACAGTTATGGCATGGAATAGTGCATTAGAACGCTCCAAATTTGAAATCTGTACGGGTCATGACATTTTAAAAGAATATTTTCATACGCCAAATAAAGCACGTGTATTCTGTGGCGTATGTGGTAGTCCAATCTATTCTTACCGTCTCGATTTACCTGATGTTATTCGTCTAAGATTGGGCACAGTGACAGAAGGCAAGGTGCCGTTTCCTAAAGAATATTTTTATATTGAAAATAAACCTAAATTTGTAGAACTTAATCACGCTTAGTGTTTGATTTATGTGGTAAATCGATGGTTGTAAGTGTGAATTCAACATATAATCATTGGTGTTTAATCATGGATTGAAGAAATTAACTTGATGAAAAATAAGATATTGGCGTTGCTTCTCATTGCACTTTGCACTCCATCATTTGCGCAGCAACTTCCTGAAAGGTTTGCTCGTGATTTAGATAAAATCACGCAACAATATAGTCAGGATATGCGTGAATTTTTAAAGTCTCTACCACCAACCACGGTTCAATTTAATACTCAGCAAAAAAATCAATACTGTTCAATTGTGGCTACTTATGTACATGATTTTTATCAATTAACCACTAAAAATAGAGATTCACTACCTTTTTCTTATGCAAATATGACAAAACAAGATGTGATCGATAAAGTCCAACAATCGAAAGAAATGCAAATTTTAAAAGACTATGATATTCAATGTGATTTAAATCAGAATTAAAGCGGATAATTTGAAGAATTAAATGAAATTTTAAAAATCAAAGCATGATCAGTGATTAAGGATGCTGAAAATGAGCAAGTTTATTTTTATTATTTTTGAATCTAAGAAACTTGGATTATATATTTGGCTATTTAATCAAATAGAGAATTCATCGAAAGATGATGAGATTAAATAGACCAAATCAAACAGTATACGAAAAGAGGGTTACGCCAGTTTAGCTTTGATTTTAGCTGAAACTTGTGCAGGATCGGCACGTCCGGCTATGATCGGACGTAGAGAATTCATCACCTTACCCATATCTTTAATGCTAGTAGCTTGTTGAGCAAGAATAGTTTGCTCAATCACGGAATCAAGTTCTTCCTCAGTCATAGCTGCTGGTAGAAACTGAGATAAAATCTCAACTTCGGCTTGTTCCTTACTAGCTAAGTCTTGTCGATTAGCACCTTCAAAGGCTTTAATCGATTCTTTACGTTGCTTGATTTGCTTTTCAATGACCGCGAGAACTCGATTATCATCTAGTTCAACGCGTTCATCGACTTCGATTTGCTTAATTGCTGCCTGAAGACTACGGATTACCGTTAACTTGTCCATTTCTTTGGCACGCATTGTTACCTTCAAAACTTCAGTTATTTGGCTTTTTAAAGTAGTCATTTATATATTCCAGACAGTCAATCAATCACAAATTAATCTTAGTAAAGGCGAGTAGTGCGTACAGATTCGCGAGCCAATTTCTTTTGGTAGCGTTTAACTGCAGCAGCTTTTTTACGCTTACGTTCTTGAGTTGGTTTTTCATAGAATTCGCGCTTACGAACATCTGCTAAAACACCAGCTTTTTCGCATGAACGTTTGAAACGACGGATAGCTACGTCTACTGGTTCGCCTTCTTTCAATTTAACTTGTGGCATGAAGAATCCTCTAGTTTATGGATAAGACTTAACGCCGAATTGCGCTAAGTCACAAGTGAAGGTCAGTATTTTACTCATTTACATCTCATACCACAAGTCTATAATAGCTTTAGCAATATTTTGAAATGTATAAAAGGCAATTTAATGATCGTTCTGGGCTTAGAAACTTCGTGTGACGAAACAGGTCTCGCACTCTATGACAGTGAAGTCGGCTTAAGAGGACAGGTACTTTATAGTCAAATTAAATTGCATGCAGAATATGGTGGTGTGGTGCCAGAATTGGCTTCTCGCGACCATGTTCGGAAGCTTATTCCTCTGATGAATCAATTACTTGAAGAAAGTGGTGTAAATAAATCGGAAATTGATGCTGTTGCTTATACACGTGGCCCAGGCCTGATGGGTGCATTGATGACCGGTGCTTTGTTTGGTCGTACTTTAGCATTTGCTTTAAATAAGCCTGCGATTGGGGTACATCATATGGAAGGTCATATGCTTGCTCCATTACTGTCAGAGACTCCACCGGAATTTCCGTTCGTAGCACTTCTGGTTTCAGGTGGTCATACGCAACTCATGGCGGCTTACGGTATTGGTCAATACGAAATGTTGGGTGAGTCGATTGACGATGCAGCAGGTGAGGCATTTGATAAAGTGGCTAAAATGATGAGCCTGCCTTATCCAGGTGGTCCAAATATTTCAAAATTGGCTGAGCAAGGTGATGCTAAAGCCTTTGATTTTCCACGTCCAATGTTACATCAAGGTTTAGACTTTTCATTTAGTGGTTTAAAAACCTCTGTTTCTAATCAATTGAAAAAAGTGGAAGGTCAGGGGCGTGAAGCTGATATTGCGGCTTCATTCCAAGAAGCTTTGGTTGATACCCTTGTTAAAAAGTCTGTAAAAGCTTTGAAACAAACCAATCTGAAACGTTTGGTGATCGCAGGTGGTGTAAGTGCCAATAAACGCTTGCGTGAGCGCTTAGAAGCTGATTTGGCGAAGATCAAAGCTCAGGTATATTATGCAGAACCTGCATTATGTACGGACAATGGCGCGATGATTGCTTTCTCTGGTTATCAACGCTTGAAAGCGGGGCAACAGGATGATCTGGTTGTCACGACCACACCACGTTGGCCGATGACGGAATTAAGCAATCCAGAAGCAGATTGATTGAAAGAAAAGAGGCTTAAGCCTCTTTTTTATCACCACACTTTTAAAAAAAAACTTAAACTGAATTTTTTAGTTTTAAAATCAACATTATTTTAGATTTACCGCTTTATCATTTATATAAAAAAATGCATCTGTTCTAGCGCTCAGTGCAAAAAAACTACCTAGAAGAAATAGATTATACGCAGTGTGAACAAAGCCTGAAATAAAGATAAATCCACCTATTACAATAACGAACACTAAAACTAAAAGGAGTAAATTCATGATTTTTTTCGTGGCGCTTTACAAGTAACTATAAGGCCAATGACAATCAACCCAATGAAAAAAGAGATGAGTAATGCTTTTATCTATTTGCTTATCTGAAAATTGGTGACCCACTAAAGTGAGAGTGAATAACACAATATTCATTACAAGCCAACAAGCCAACGCCATAAGCGAAATAAAGAAAATTCATGTCTCAAATGAATATTTATAAAGAATGCAAACCATACTAAAAAATATCAAGTTAGCGTAGATTTATTTCATTGGTCTTAATGAGTTATTAATGCAACCCGAATCCTGCTTAAGGAAATGAGACCATTCATCTTGAGATTTATCCATCATTTTGAGCATAAAAAAGTCTATGCTTTGATGTGATAACACTAAGAATTAATCATAAAATTACATTTATCCTATGATTTTAAAGGAAAATCCTTATCCGCGATTCAGGTTAATGCAGTATTTTTAATTAATCTTGATGTGTATTATTTGTATGGATTCAAATATTGAAAAACTAAGTGTAATTTAATTGTACCTAAAAAGTGGACATCGGGTGTTCAGGAGTCATTTTTTTGGAGATTGATATATTCTATATATCCAACACCCTCAATATTTTCAGATTTTAATATGCCTTTGTATCGATAAGAAGCGGCATACCCACAACCCAGACCGTACTGAAATTCAGTTTCACATTCCCCTAGCATATTTAAAATCTCTAAACCCTCCTTTTTTACGACCCACTGGAACGTTTTTGGAATTTTCATTGCTTGACCATAAGGTGATATCTTAGGTTGATCAAAGTATTCCACAACTTCAAATTTTACATCTGTATAAACTTCTGCATGTTGATAGAGGTATCTAATATGAGCGGAGTAAGTAGCCACTTTGCCCAAAATATCTGCTTTCGTCAGTAAAATTTGAGTAGATTGATTCACGTTAATGATTTGATAAGTAAAAAAATCGAGTGGGATTTTATGCTGTTGAGGCAAAAGTTTAGAATAAAATGTATGCATGCCTGTGGATCGTGCGTACTCATAAGTACATAGATCTGTAATGTGATATGTTCGGTGCTGGTCTTTTAACGTGCCCGAAATTTTCGACAGCAAACTAAAATGGTCATAAATGGGATTTTTTAAAAACCAAGAAACATGACGAGTGACTTCTAAATTAAAATCGAAAGTTAATCCCAAATACTGGCCTTTAAGTGTTATATCTGGCAATTGTCCCTGAATTTTTAAATCATTCCCAAGACGGATGAGATCTCCCTGTTCAGTAATGTCACATTCCTCATCAAAATCATAAGCTTTCAAAAAAGAATTTGAATAAGCTGCAGTACTTGAAAATACTGTTGCAGTACGTCGAGGGGATTTCTTAGCTGAAATCAAATGATGATGGTCAAATGCTAGGGCGCTTGGTGTACCTAAAATAATGATGATATTCAAATAGCGATGCGGTTCAGGTAAGTTGGGAATATAAATCCCATAGTGAGTCCAGCTGTAATATTGTTCGTCTATTCTAGGACGAATAATTGAATCATCTAAGAACGTAAGTCTTGAACTCGAGACAGCAGAATCAAGCAATGGCTTTAAACTTAGAAGGGAGTGACCAAGAAATTTAGAAATAAGGGAATGTTTGTGCATATTGAAAGATTCAATGATAAAATTCTGAATAAGAATATTAGTGAGAGACGTTTTTTTGGTCAGTATTTTTGATTCAGGTTTATGTTTAACATTAAACCTGAATTTTTGTCATAGAAAATGAGTATCAAAATTTGTATCACTTGTATTAATTTCAATTTTCATGAATTAATTTTTTAAAATCTTCTTTTAATTCAATATACTTTGGGTGAATTTTTGCCTTATCCCATTTTGCCTTAAATATTCGAGCCGATTCAGCTTTAATAGGGTCTTCTGACGTTCGAGGAAGTTCATTTCGTCCGTGTGCACCACTTAAACCTTTTTTATCATCAGGTACGGGCCCATCATATTTCTTACCGCCTTTATGGTTTGCATAACGTCTTGCACGGGTATAGCCCATTTGAAGAAATTTTCTCGCCATATCGGCACCGACAAAATCATTGTTATTTAAGTAATCTAAAAATAATGCATAAATCTTCTCACTACTTTCTGTTGCTTTTTCAGGATCGGCAAATTTCCAAAAGGGAAGAATTTCTGATTTATAAGGTTCTACCAATAGAACACCTTGTTCACCACGACCAATACGATAAAGCTCAGGGCGTTTCCTAAAATTAATCTGATCGAAATCCAATTCATAATTAAACGAATTGGAGTGAACTCGAGACAGGCGTTTGGGAATCACTGCAGTATTTTTCTTTTTCATGGTTAAATTCCTTGTTTAAGCACCATGATACGGCGAACAAAACGGACAAGAAGTCTTCTTTTGTAATTAGAAATGAAGCAGTATTGAAACGAGAAAATGAAAAATAATGCCAATAAGGATGAAATTCGATGTTAAACCCACTGAATACAACTATTGATTATAAAGCCTTTGCCCAAGGTGTACGTTTTGATTATAAGATCATGAATGTCCAAGATATTACTGATGGTGCAAATCCAGATCGAATGATCGAGTTTCGCTTAGGGGGATTTGGTTCAGACCTTTCACCACACCCGGTAAATCCAAATCAGTTTTATGCCTTAACAGACCGTGGACCAAACACCGACTACAATATAAATGAGGATCACGGTAAAAAGTTTTTAGATCCAAGTTATTGTCCACGTATTGGTCATTTCGAACTTACTCATGACGGAAAAATTATAAAAATTAAAGAAATATTACTAAAGACACCACAGGGGAAAAATATTACAGGCTTACCTAATGCGCATTTTGGCGCAAATAAGGAAACGGCCTATGATCGAAATGGTCAGCGAATAGTGCCAGGCACAGATGAATATGGCTTAGATAGTGAAGCATTGGTGGCACTCAAAGACGGAACTTTTTGGGTGAGTGATGAGTATGGTCCACATTTAGTCCATTTTAATGCCGAAGGTGTTGAAATTGACCGCATTAATGCCTATGAGCAGGATAGTCGCCGAATTGGTGGATATATGTTACCGCTAGAATATTCTAGGCGCCGACAAAATCGCGGTATGGAAGGATTAGACATCAGTCCTGATCAAACCACATTGGTCGGCATTATGCAATCTGCTATGAGTTTACCAAATGCTTCGGTGAATGCTGCTGATTTAACTCGAATATTGATGCTAAATTTAGTTACAGGCAAAATTTCGCAATACTTATATCGTCAAGAGGCTAGCGAAACAGTGCATTCTAATACCGCAATTATGGCGTTGAATGAACATCAGTTTTTGGTATCTGAACGAGATGATGATTTTTATAAAGATAATCCCAAGGCATTTAAACGCATTTTTAAAATAGAAATTCAGTACGCTACCGATTTAGAAGCTATTCAATCGCAGGGATTATTCCAACAGGATGAGGAATTAGGTTTGCTAATCGGGGGACTCACTCCGGAACAATATGTTTTGCAATATGGATGGGATGGATTAGAGCAACAAGGTATACATCCAGTCAGTAAAACTTTGGTATTAGATTTGATAGAAAAACTCAAGTATCCACATGACAAAGTAGAGGGGCTTTGGCTGATTGATCAACAGCATTTAGCAATACTCAATGATGATGATTATGCATTTAGTGATGATCAAGGCGTGATTCAGCAAAAGTATTTAGACAATCAAAAAACAATCATTGATGGCAATACTTTATATGTTGTTGCAGATATTGAATTGAATCCATAAATAAAAAAGGGATGAGCTTTCAAACTCATCCTTTTGAATAATATAGAGGACTTATCATTTTTGAGCATTAATTAATTGCTGTGAGCCAATCCAATGCTTAGAAAATTGATAGGCTGCACGACCAGAACGCTGTCCACGACTTTGACTCCAACGCAGCGCCTCTGCACGAACCCATTCAGTCATTGGAATATTTTGTTTCGCTAAGTAATGTTCAACGATCTCTAAATACAGATTTTGATCCATCGGGTAAAAGGACAACCATAATCCGAATCGATCAGACAATGAGATCTTTTCTTCAATTGCTTCTTGAGGATGTAATTCGGTGTACTGTGGTACATCCACCCGTGTGACAGGCGTATTTTCATGCATGAATTCAGGCAGTAAGTGGCGACGATTACTGGTGGCATAAATAATAAAATTATTTGAGCCAGACTGTAGTGAACCATCCAAAACACTTTTTAAACTTCGATAATTTTCATCTTCAGCATTAAAAGCCAAATCATCACAATAGACGATGAATTTTTCAGGACGATCTTGAATGAGCTTTTGAATTTCAGGTAAATCCGCTAGATCATCACGTTCAATTTCAATCAGTCTTAAACCATCATTTTGATACTTTGATAACAGTGCACGCACAATAGAAGACTTACCTGTTCCTCGGGAACCTGTCAGTAGCACATCATTTGCAGGCAGTCCGTTTAAAAACTGCTCGGTATTTTGCAACACTTTTTGCATTTGACGATCAATGCCTTTCAGGTCATCTAAAAGAATTTGCTTCGGTTGGTGAATTGCTTTGAGTTGCTTGTTCTGCCATTTAAAGGCAGGAGCAGTGAAGTCTGTATTTTGCTTGGGTTCTGGTAGAACATTTTGTAATTGTTCTAGAACAGTGGAAAGGCGCTCTATAAGGTGATCTGGAAGTTCTAAAGTTGCCATATATTTAAGCTAAAGTATTGTTTAAAACCATCTTAATCTAGCATAGTTCACCGAACAATAACTGAAGATTGATCACAAAGCTGAAGTATTTAATCATCAATAAAATAATATTTTGGTGATTGATTAATGTGCATAAATTCAGCATAGTTTTGAGGAGAAAAATTTTGAATCCTCAGGATTAAAATCAAAGGAATAATTAAAAATGGCATTTAATCACCGTTCTGATCTTAATCCACATCAACTTTACCGTATTAAAAAATTAAAAAGAGAGCTGAATCGAGCTGAAACTTACGCAGAATGGAAAGATATTGCACTGAGTTTAGACTTGGAAACGGGTTCTCAAGAATGGAAATATGACAATAGTTCTCCATATTTTGATGCTGAAATTATCTCACGCCGTTTGAACATGTTGCGTCGTTACAAGCTACAAAATCGTGTGGTGGATTTGATTTATATTTTAAGGGAAGGCTTATCGCATGATGTTGCGAATATTGGTCACCCGATGCTTTATACACAAACCTTTGTTGGAACTAAAAAAATCATTGAGGATTATATTCATGAAGTCAGTGAAAGCCTGATTTTTATCGCATCTCACAAGTGTGATTCACTGAGTATTCAAGAAAAGATCGATTTTTTTCAAAACTGTCAGCTGGCTTATGGTCAGCCTGCAATGATGTTTTCAGGTGGGGCAACATTGGGCTTATTTCATACAGGCGTATGTAAAGCACTTCGAGAACAGGACTTAATGCCGAAAGTGCTCTCAGGTTCGAGTGCAGGTGCAATGATGACAGCAATGCTCGGTGTATCGAATTCAGCCGAAATTGATCAGATTCTTACAGGTGAAAGTTTTTACAGTGAAGCATTTTATTTTCGGAGTTTCAAAGAGTTACTCCGCGGAGATGGTGGCTTTGCCGATGTGCGCTATCTTAAAAAGTTCTTGGTGGAAAATTTAGGTGATCTGACCTTTGAAGAAGCTTATGAAAAATCTGGCTTAGATATCAATATCAGTGTTGCACCTTATGACGTAGCACAAGAGGGTGCGCGTATTATGAATAAGTATACTGCACCAGATTTATTGGTGTGGAGTGCTGTGCTTGCTTCATGTGCAGTGCCAATCTTATTCCCACCAGTACGTTTAACCAGCAAGCGCTATGATGGTGTTCATACTCCTTATTTGGCCAGTATCCGCTGGGTGGATGGTAGTGTACGCAGTGATTTTCCTCAGGAGAAGTTGGCACGCTTGTATAATGTCAATTACACCATTGCCAGTCAGGTCAATCCGCATATTGTACCGTTCATGCAATCAGATGAAGAGCGCTTTCGTACCGACCTACTCAGTTGGCCTCAGCGTATTGTACGCACACATGGTAAGGCGATTGCAATGGATGTAATGAATTTCACTCGTGATCGTATGGGGCGGGTGCCAACAGTGCGCCGTATGCTGGATCATGGTTATGGTATTGTCGATCAGCGTTATTATGGTGATTTAAATATCATTGGAAATTTTAGTTATAAACATTATCAATATATGCTGCAAAATCCACGTCCGCATTTATTTAAAGTTTTACAACAAGAAGGTGAGCGTGCAACATGGTCTAAAATATCCAGTATTGAAGCACATGCTCGAATTGGCAAAACCATTGAGCATTGCTTAGACCTATTGAAACCATTGCAAGCGAAAAGCCAACGTGTTGAACCTCAAATTTCAAGATCAAATCTTCCCTCAGCTCAAGCAAGCTCATAATTCAGAGCAAAGCCAAAAGTTTGGTCGTCATTTGTATCGAATCGCAAATGATGGCCAAAGCTATTGGATAAAATTGCAAAATAGAAATATGAGCGCACAGCATGAACTGAGTTTTTTAAATGAGCTCAATCAATATCAGAATATTTATCAGCTCAATCCAAAGATTTTAGCGCCACACCAAATCATCGACTTTAATCAATTAGAACATCGAATAATAGAAAATGCTGTTCCTTCAATTTTGATTATTCAAGATCTTCAAGCCTTATTTGGTATTTCTCCATTAGGTTTACCTTTGGGTTTTATCAAATCAGTTTTTTTACAGAGTCTTGATGTGTTGGAGAACGTACACGAACTTGGCTATCTCCATGGTGATTTAAAAGCTGAGCATTTTAGAACTTTTAAAAATAGCGCGGTGTTAATTGATCTGGAGCAATGCATAGATCTAAATCGTAAAGCTTTGCTGGAAAATACCGCTACGCCACGCTATATGGCACCTGAGTTATTTCATGCTGAACCAAAAACGTATGCAACCGATCTTTATGCACTCGGTATTATTTGGTTGGAATGGCTAACACAAACTAAATTACAAGCAAAAACCTACATGGAATGGGCAAAATTACACTGTCAAAGCTTAAAAATTGAATTAGATGAGCAATTTAAACAATTTGAAAGCTTGTTTGAGCTACTTTTAAATAAGAATAAAGCATTGCGTTGTACAAATTTTTATCAAATAAAACAGCAATTAAGCGATATTGTTTAAAGAAAAAGCAAGGAGTAGTTAAATCGTTTTATATTTAATCAAACAATCATTTTTTTAATAAAAAGGGCTTGTCAGGTGGGGGTGATCTCTATAATATACACAGCCATCGGGGACGTGGCGAAATTGGTAGACGCACTGGATTTAGGTTCCAGCGCCGCAAGGTGTGAGAGTTCGAGTCTCTCCGTCCCCACCAAGTAATTTACTAGGTGGAACGACCGAAGTAAGTGAAATAGAGGATTGGTGTAATGGTAGCATGACGGTCTCCAAAACCGTTCGTCAAGGTTCGAGTCCTTGATCCTCTGCCAAGTTTTATGAACCTCAGATTTTGAGTGTTTAATGGGGACGTGGCGAAATTGGTAGACGCACTGGATTTAGGTTCCAGCGCCGCAAGGTGTGAGAGTTCGAGTCTCTCCGTCCCCACCATGATTAAAGCAAGGTTTGATACCTTGCTTTTTTATTGCCTAAAATTTGATAAATCAATTTAAAAATATTTTATAAATTTCTAATCTATAAACTTAAAGGGGCAGGTGCTAGATTAATCGCTCAGTTGAATGACTATGTTGAATTGATAAATCTTTTTGAATCTGTTTGTGTGCATCAATATTAGATTATTTTTGGTTATGAAATTTAATGATTAAATCTAAAACATAAAAAAGCCCAAATCCTTGGGCATGAATGGTCTTACTTGTGTTTTTAATTTGATTTAGAAAATTTAGAGCTTAATTACCAGAATAACTTGGATGAGTTTTCTGAAAAGTAATTAAGCTTTTAAATGATCTTCGAACTCTTCGCCCAATTGCATCGCTAAATTGTTGCCAGATAAATCACACGTGACTAAACCATATTCTTTCTTAAAGCTAAAAGTAAAGCCGCGGTTATCGGTTAAGGTTTTTACTGAATAGCCTAATTTTTCTAACCAAATACGAAATGCGATTAAATTTTTTGCTTTAACAACCTTTTTCATTAGATAACTCCTTTTAGTGATCTTTATTAAATAGGGGTGAAAAAAAACTTTTTAAAGGGCAAATGCTGATGGATGAGTCAAAATAATTTTGTTTGTTTATTTTATACCCACTTCTTATTTTTGAAATATTAAAGATGTTTCAAAATGCATTGTAAATTTAAGTTAAGATTCTGTTTTAATTAATGATTTATAAAAATATGAAAATTTTTAAGTCTCTAGAAAATTTTTTATTTTGTGATGAGTTTGTGAGGTTGGATTGAATGAATTTTATTGTGAAATTTGAGAGATTATTTTAATAAACACCTAAACTAAACGTTCAAGTGTTTAATTTTATGAAAATTTTTACGAAAAATAAAATTAAATAATTCATTTAGATAGCAATACTGTTCTAAAAATTATCTTTTCGTTCTCGAATATGTTTAAATTCTTCGGCATTTTCAACCCGTAGAAATGGATTGGTTTCAAGTTCTAGTTCAATAGTGGATGGGAGTGTGATTTCACCTGCTGCTCTGAGGTCTTGGACTTCTTTTACACGTAGTTGTAGTGCCTTGTTGTCTGGCTCTACAGTGAGTGCAAACAAGCCATTGGATAGTGTGTACTCATGTGTGCAGTAGACTTGAGTTCGAGGCGGGAGGGCGGCCAAGCGATTGAGCGATTGATACATTTGTTCCGCTGTGCCTTCAAACAAGCGACCACACCCCATTGCAAACAATGTGTCGCCACAAAACAGCGTATCAATCTCATCAATAAAGAATGCAATGTGTCCAAGCGTATGACCTGGAATTGCAAAAACATCGACAACTAATCCATTAAATTGAAATTGGGCATTATTATCTAGTGGATGGCTGATAAAAGGAATTTTCGACAGTTCTTCTCGAGGTCCATAGACAGGTATTTGATGTTCAGCAATCAGTTCAGGCACACCGCCAATATGGTCTTTATGCCAATGCGTCAGCCAGATCTGTTTGAGTGAAATTTGATGGTTTAGGCAAAAAGAATGAACTAGATCTGCTTCAGTTGGGTCAACGACAATCGCTTCTTTGGTGTCAGTGTCTTCCAATAACCAAATATAATTCTGAAGTGCATTTTTAACATCAATCACGTGTATTTGGTAAGCCATGAACATATCCTTAGGTGACTTGCTTGATCGAACAGTATTTTCTAATTTCATCCTAATTTATGCAGGCAAAATTGTAAATTCTAGTCATAATTTATTCATTCAAATATAAAAGCATAAAATTGAGCTTTTCAGCTTTTTAACAGCAGGGTATCTTGAATATATAAATATATAGGGTTGAATCTAGAAAATGAAAAAATGGAATATCCTAGCAATTTTGATAGCTTCAAGTGTGATGGTTGCATGTGCGAGTAATTCGCCAGCGCAGAATAAGGCGAGTAGCGAATTTAAGCGTGACCCATTATGTAAAGTGAATGAAAGTATTGAACGAAATGCAGTGCCTGCAACGCCAAATAACATGAGTCTACCGAGTTTTGGTCAAGGGGTGATTGGTTGGGCGACAGGACCTGAAGGGGCAAAAGCGCGTTTGGAAAATATAGCTTTAAAAGATATCCAAGGTTTTAAAGACAAAGGTGTGACGTTGCCAATGGTGAAAGAGTGGCAAGCGTTCTATGAGAATGAAGTGAAACGCAATCCATGCAATCCAACAGCGCCATTTAGAGCGGATTTAATGAAAAAGATCGCTGATCTTTGGGTGGATTAAGCCATTTAAAAAATATGAATAGCCTTTAAATGTAGCAAGCTTAAAGGCTCATTCCTATTAAATTAGCAGGCAATACCTTGATTGATCTCAAGGCTGGCTAATTTGCCATTCTGAAATTCAAAATATAAAGCTGACGTATAAGCAGCATCAAAATCTGTCGGATTTTTGAGGTAATGTTTTGCCTCGGAAGCATTGAGCATCAAAACAATATTGTTTTTATTGTTAGCAGAGATTGGAAAGTCTTTTTTGAATTGGGCTAAGGTATATTTTGCATCGATTGTTTTTTGATTTAATTTGAGTTGCTCGGTTAAGTGGGTAGCATTGCTCCAACTAAGCCAGACACGACCTTTGGTTGTGCTGAGTTGCTGGAAATTATTTTTTGTCTTGTAGTATGCATCTGATTTAATTTGAGGATTATCCTCTGCAAATATTTCGAATTTGAGCTGCTTATGATGGTTAAACGCCGTTGAATATTCATGGTTGGCTGTACATTCGGAGTACTCTTTTGATATTTTTTGAATCGTTTTACCAAATATTTTATCCACTTGATTGGCGGATACAGGCTTGCTAAGTTCGATACCATTCACTTGAACCGAGGTCACATAGTCCATCGTGGTTTTAGCAAAAGAATATGTTGGTAAAATTAAGGTGAATGCGATAACTGAGGATGTGATAATTTTCATTGTTTTATCGGGTTTAGATTTTTCAAGCACACTAAACATTTCAGATGCGAAATGCAAACGATAAAAATAAGAGCGCCAATAAAATAAAAGCCCTCAACTGAGGGCTTCATTTCATCGCATTTTTGCTAAGCGTTCACCGATCATTTGTACAAGCTGTACTAAGATCAGTAATACAACCACAGTTAAGATCACAACACTGGTATCAAAGCGCTGGTAACCATAAGAAATCGCCAAATCACCAATCCCTCCAGCACCGACAGCACCGGCCATTGCCGTTGCGCCAATTAAGCTAATGGTCGCAGTAGTCAGGTTGAGAATCAGTGAGCTACGTGCCTCAGGCAAGATAAACTTAAATACGATTTGAAGCGGAGAGGCACCCATCGCTTGAGCAGACTCTACAATGCCTTCATTGACTTCTAGCAGCGATGTTTCAACCAAACGACCAATATAAGGGCCGACATAAATCGTCAAAGGAACAATCGCAGCCCATGTACCAATCGATGTACCCACAAGCAGCTTTGTCAGAGGTAATACGGCAATCAGTAAGATAATAAAGGGGAGTGATCGAAGCGCATTCACAATGGGGTTTAAGCCGTGGTAAATCGCTCGATTGGGTAAAATCCCTCCGTTACGTGTTACCACTAAAGTAATCCCTTGAATAAATCCCCAGATCGTACCGAAAATCATCGCAAAGAAAACCATGTGGAAGGTTTCTTGCAGTGCAGTGACAAACTGGTCGATTGACAGTGAACTTTTCCAAAATGGCGCTGTGATTTCAGTTAACCATTGAACAATCAAATCTCTCATTCGGATACTCCTGATTGTTCAACTTTGACACCATGCTGTTCAAAAAAATGAATGGTTTGTTGAATAGTCTCTGCATTACCTAAGAGTTGAACAAACATCTGACCAATCACAGCGCCGTGAATCTCGGTCATATTGGCAAATAAAATATTCAGGCTGATATCGAACTGCTTAATTGCCGCTTGTACAACGGTTTCTTGAGCTGACGTACCTAAAAATTGTAGGCTATAAATACTATGGTGATTTTGATTTTCTAAATTATTCAAAATTTTGACAGGAAGCTGTTGTTGTAAAACGGTCTGTATAAATGTTTTCGTGGTCGGATGTTGAGGTTGGCTGAAAATTTCAAGTGTTGAACCTGTTTCAATGACTTTCCCTTGTTCCATCACAGCGACATAGTCACAAACCGATTCAATCACATCCATTTCATGCGTCACCATGACAATGGTAATCCCTTGCTCTTTATTAATTTTTTTGAGTAATTCGAGCACAGACTTGGTCGTTTGTGGGTCAAGTGCACTGGTTGCTTCATCACACAGTAAAATTTTAGGATGATTGGCAAGGGCACGTGCAATACCGACCCGTTGCTTCTGACCACCTGAAAGCTCATCAGGGAAGGCATCTTTTTTATATTTTAGGTCAATAAAGTCGAGTAATTCATTTAAGCGTTTTTCACGCTCAGCTTTGCTAAACCCCAAAAGTTTAAGCGGCATCTCAATGTTTGCAGCAACTGTTTTGGTTTGCAGTAAATTGAAGTGCTGAAAAATCATGCCAATATTGGCGCGTTCTTGACGGAGCGAACGAGCATCCAATGCAGTAAAGTCTTTTTGATTAATCATTACCTGACCTTCATTGGGTCTTTCCAATAAATTAATCAAGCGAATCAGCGTACTTTTACCTGCACCACTATACCCAATAATGCCAAAAATACTGCCGTGAGGAATCGATAAATTAATCTGATCCAACGCGCGTATAGTTTGACCTTTGAGTTGATAGTGTTTTGAAATATTTTTAAATTCGATCATATCGTCAAGCACTATATATAAAATGAAAAACAGGCAAAGTTAATTTGCCTGTTTATTGAATAGAAGTATATTACTATTTTGATTCAGTGAGGTAGCTAATCGGTTTGTTTACATCAACTTTTGTACCTGCGAATTTTTCTTGAACGAACTGTTTTACCGCTTCAGTATGGTACAACGCACCTACTTTTTGTAAAACTGGATCATTTTGACGATCAGCAGCGGTTGCAAGAATGTTCACATTCATTTTTGTGCTTTGATCGATTGGTTCGTAGTAGATCGCATCTTTCAATACGTTCAAACCACCTTCCATGGCCAACGTATTACCTAAAACAATTGCATCAACTTCATCTTTCACACGTACAGCAGTTGCCATCTGAATCGGTTTAATCACGATTTGTTTGGCATTTTCGCTTACATCAGCCGTTGTGCCTTTTACATTGTCAAAGTCAGCTTTAAGCTTTACTAAGCCTGCTGATTGTAATAACAATAATGCGCGAGATTCGTTTGCACCGTCATTTGGGATTGCAATCGTTGCGCCTTGTTTAAACTCTTCCAGTTTTTTAACTTTGCTCGAGTAGATACCCATTGGCTCTAAATAGGTAGTCGATAATGGCGCAATCTTATCTTGATTAGATTCATTGAAAGCAACCAAATAAGCATAAGATTGGAAAGCATTCACATCAATTTCTTTATTGGCTACAGCTGTGTTCATCGCAACATAGTCAGTAAAGTTTTTAATTTCAAGCTTTAAACCGGCTTCTTTGGTTTCAGGTAAAGACGCGATGTGACGCCATGTGTCAGCATCTGAACCGGTTGACGCGATAGTTACGGTTTGAACTGCTGCTGTATCTGTTGGTTTAGCTTTAGCTTCAGGAGCAGGAGTTTCTTGTTTAGAACAACCTGCGATAGCTACGCTTAATCCCAATACAAGACCAATGATCTTTTTCATAAATGTTCCCTAGAGTAAATGAAATATTTACTCTAAATTTGAGTGAGTATAATGAGTGTTGCATAGTATGCATTTACGCTAAATACACTCAAAAGACTCAAAGTATTGCTGTATTATGCAAATGACAGGATGTTATTTCTTTCTTTAAAACCCTAAGATTAAAAGCGATTATTGTAGAAATAATATGTCGATATTTGCTTGTGGATTTGAATTTATCTTATCAGTAAATTGTTATCTGATATAGTGTAAACAATTAAGTTTTTTATCTAATAATATGATTAAGGTTTGTATTTTTATTTAAATTACCTAGATATTACAAAAGCTTATATTGATTGTTTAAGTTTTCATATTTCTGCTTTTGACTTGATATAATATTTTATTGAATATAAATAATATATATCGAAATTGATCAAAGTTTAAATTAATCTCGGACAAGCTAGTTTCACTAACTTATGAAATATGATCTATGCGCTGATTCGATTCTCAGCATATCGAATGTAAGGTGTAAAAATTTATGAGTCGAAGTTCATAGCGATGCAATCAGCTGAGTGTTCAAGGTCCAAATGGATGTATTTTAGTAATTATTTTTTTCATTTTGATCTTATCGTCTGTTTTTATGAAAGTTAATTAGATCTAAAAATAAGACTTAATTGCACAACCTCAGTGATGACAATCGCTATTCTATTTTATCACTTAGGTTGATATTCAGAACTGGGGTAGAACCGTCTTACTTAATGTCTGCAAACTCACTGATTGGACGGTTTACCTGAAATTTAGTGCCATCAAATTTCTCAGATAAAAAAGTTTGTACTTTAGCCAAATGATAAAGTTCTCCCAATTTTGCATAAATTGGATCATTTTTATTTTTTTCAGCTACACCCAATAAATTGACATACAAGGTTGTAGTTTTATCTACAGGTTCATGGAATATAGAATCTTTTAATACGTTTAGACCACCTTCAAGCGCAAGGGTATTGCCTAATACAACCGCATCGACATCTTTTTTGACACGAATCGCAGTTGTCATTTGAATGGGTTTGAGTTGGATCTCTTTCTTATTTTCAATCACGTCATTGACGCTACCTTTAGCGACATCAAAATCATCTTTTAGCTTGATTAAGCCCGCAGTCTGTAGAAGCGATAAAGCACGTGCTTCATTGGCTGTATCGTTCGGAATAGCAATAGTTGCACCTTGTGGGAACTCTGAAACAGTCTTAATGTTATTGGTATAAATACCCATTGGCTCTAAATACGTGGTTGCAACAGCAGCAATTTTATCTTTATTGGCAGCATTGTACGCAGCCAAATAGTTAAATGATTGGAATGCATTGACATCCTGTTCACCGCTAGCCACTGTTGTATTGAGTAATACATAGTCGGTTAAATTTTTAACTTCAAGCTTAATACCGGCTTCTTTGGTTTCAGGCAATCCAGCGATATAATTCCAAATATCAGTATCTGATCCTGTTGAAACAAGGCGAATGGTACGAAGTTCCGCTGAAGTATTGGTATCCGCAGTTTCATGTTCGTTTGATTTAGGCTTTGAGCAAGCTGAAAGCAGTATAGTAAATAGCGCTAAACTGAAAATGAGAATTTTTTTCATAATAGATCCAGTGTATTGGGTTTTTTATATGTTGATTCCTTATTAGAAGAGTAACGATGTTTTTGCTGTTTCTATAGTTTTATTGTAAGCGTCCGCTGAACCCCACTTTTCTTATTTGCTCAATATCCCGATAGTGTCCATTATTTATTAAATGGACATTATGTTTATGGCCTTAGACACTTTTATAGACACTGAACAAACGACAGAAAGAACCCGCAGAATCTTCGCAGCTGAGTTTAAACAGTACCTGGTCGAGCTTTGCCAGCAGCCAGATACGTCAGTAGCTAAGGTTGCAATGCAACATCAGATCAATGCCAATCTGCTGCATAAATGGATTCGCCAGTCCAGATCAATGCCCCCTGCATTAAAAAGCCCATCCAGTCCACAGACCGACTTTCTTCCCATCATTCTTCACCCGACTCCAGTCAGACAAGAAGCACCTCCGCCACCTGTGCCAGAGAAGAATGCTGTCGCTCATATCAGGATTCCATTGCATAAGGAACAAGGTTCCGCACGGGATCAGATGATCGAGATCGACTGGCCGGTGGAATCGGCAAAGGAATTACTGCCTTTAATTCAGGGCTTGATCAAATGATCCGTATCGATGAAATCTGGCTTGCTACCCAGCCGATGGATATGCGTGCAGGTATGGATACTGCCATGGCTCAGGTGCTGAGAGCATTTGGCTATATCAAACCACACTGCGCCTACCTGTTCTGTAATAAACGTGGCCATCGCATGAAAGTACTGGTGCATGATGGACTGGGCATCTGGCTGTGTGCCCGGCGGTTGGAACAGGGCAAATTTCACTGGGCTCAGGTTCACCAGGGTGAAACCGTGGCGATCAGCCCGGAACAGTTACAGGCGTTAATTCAGGGTCTGCCCTGGCAGAGAATCGGCTTACAGCAGGTGGTGAATATGCTCTAAACCAAGCTCATCCATTCTGCTATTCTCCAAACGTTTTATTTACACATATTCATGATCTCAGCCATACTGCGGTCATGAATACGCTGCCTGATTTAAGCCAACTGACCCATGAACAACTGCTGGAATTTACCCGGCAGTTGGCGCTGCAGCATCAACAACTCGCAGAAGATAAACAACAATTAGATGCCAAAGTTCAACATCTTGAAGTCACGAATCAACATCTTTCCATTCTTAATCAAAAATACGAGCATGAGCTTGCGCTATTTAAACAGCATAAATTCGGCAGTAAAAACGAACATCTAAGCGCAAAACAAATCCATCTATGGGACGAAGCGGTCGAAGAAGATATTGCTGCGGTTGATCTGGAACTGGAACGGCTGAATGCAGATAAAACCAATGCAGCTGCGCAGAAAGCCCCAGTCAACAAACCTAAACGTCGACCACTGCCAGATCACCTGCCAACCCTCCGTATTGAGCATGAACCTGCATCAACCCAATGTGCTTGTGGCTGCACCTTGCGTCGTATTGGCGAAGATATCAGTGAAAAACTGAATTTCAGACCGGCACAGTTCTATAAGGAACAGCATGTGCGTGGCAAATGGGTGTGTGATCAATGTGACACACTGACCCAACAAGCAATGCCGGCCTATGTGATTGAGAAAGGAATCGCTGCACCTGAACTGCTTAGCCATGTACTGGTGTCTAAATATGCCGATCATTTACCACTGTACCGTCAACGTCAAATCTTTCTACGCGCAGGTGTTGATCTGTCCAGATCAACCTTATCTGACTGGATAGGTCGCTGTGGTGTAGAGTTAGAAGGCCTAACCGATGCATTAAGGAAGGTGATCCTACAGCAAGCGGTGATTCATGCAGATGAAACACCTGTCACCATCATGCGGATGGATGATAAAGATAAAAAACCGAAGAAAGGTTATGTCTGGGCTTATGCAACAACTCAATATAATCCAATTCAAGCCGTGATTTATGACTTTCAGGATAGCCGTTCAGGTCAGCATGCTGAAGAGTTCCTGAAAGGCTGGCAGGGTCATCTGGTCTGTGATGATTACAGTGGCTACAAAGCACGCTTTAGATCAGGTCAGGTCATTGAGGTGGGCTGCATGGCGCATGCACGTCGTAAATTCCATGAGTTGCATGTGACTGGAAAAAGTCCGATTGCAGAACAGGCTTTGTTCTTGATTCAGAAGCTCTATGCGATAGAGGCTGAAATAAGAAAAAATACCGACGGTACAGCAGAACAACGCTATAAGTACCGGCAACAGTATAGTCAAGCTGTTATGCAGCAACTGTATGAATGGCTGACACAACATCAACTTGCAGTACCCTTAAGCTCTGCAACTGCTAAAGCCATCAATTACAGCCTAAAACGTTGGGAAGCCTTAAGCCGTTATCTGGATGATGGCAATCTACCTATTTGCAATAATTGGGCAGAGAATCAAATGCGGCCTTGGGCTTTGGGGCGTAAGAACTGGTTATTTGCAGGTTCGCTGCGCAGTGGTCAGCGAGCGGCAAATATCATGACTTTAATCCAGTCAGCAAAACTGAATGGGCTGGATCCGTATGCCTATTTAAGTGATGTGCTGAAAAGGTTGCCGACACATAAAGTGACTCAAATAGAAGAATTACTGCCACACCGCTGGAAACCTGAACCCCGTTAAAACATAGCAATGGGGTTCAGCGGATGTTTAC
>NZ_JCAKMZ010000012.1:0-82648 GCF_059515865.1 Acinetobacter sp. CY73
ATCTCATGGCTAAGGCTAAGTTTGAACGTAATAAGCCACACGTTAACGTGGGCACAATTGGTCACGTCGACCATGGTAAAACAACTTTAACAGCTGCAATTGCAACTGTTTGTGCAAAAACTTTTGGTGGTGAAGCGAAAGACTACGCTGCAATTGACTCTGCACCTGAAGAAAAAGCACGTGGTATTACGATTAATACTTCACACGTTGAGTATGACTCAGTTATTCGTCACTACGCACACGTAGACTGCCCAGGTCACGCCGATTATGTTAAGAACATGATTACTGGTGCTGCTCAGATGGATGGTGCGATCCTTGTGTGTGCTGCGACTGATGGTCCAATGCCACAAACTCGTGAACACATCCTTCTTTCTCGTCAGGTAGGTGTACCTTACATCGTTGTATTCTTAAACAAATGCGACCTTGTTGATGACGAAGAGCTTCTTGAACTCGTTGAAATGGAAGTTCGTGAACTTCTTTCTACTTATGACTTCCCTGGTGATGATACTCCAATCATCCGTGGTTCTGCTCTTCTTGCACTTAACGGTGACCAAGGTCAATACGGCGAGCCAGCTGTTGTTGCTCTTGTTGAAGCGCTTGACTCTTACATTCCAGAGCCAGAACGTGCAATCGATAAAGCATTCCTTATGCCAATCGAAGACGTATTCTCAATCTCAGGTCGTGGTACAGTAGTGACTGGCCGTGTTGAGTCTGGTATCGTTAAAGTAGGCGAGTCTGTTGAAATCGTTGGTATCCGTGATACACAAGTAACGACAGTTACTGGTGTTGAAATGTTCCGTAAATTGCTTGACGAAGGTCGTGCTGGCGAGAACTGTGGTGTACTTCTACGTGGTACTAAACGTGAAGACGTTCAACGTGGTCAAGTATTGACTAAACCAGGTGCGATCAAACCGCACACTAAATTCGATGCAGAAGTATACGTACTTTCTAAAGAAGAAGGTGGTCGTCATACTCCATTCCTTAACGGTTACCGTCCACAGTTCTACTTCCGTACAACTGACGTAACTGGCGCGATCTCTCTTCAAGAAGGCGTTGAAATGGTTATGCCTGGTGACAACGTAGAAATGTCAGTAGAATTAATCCACCCAATCGCAATGGACCCAGGTCTACGTTTTGCGATCCGTGAAGGTGGTCGTACTGTTGGTGCTGGTGTTGTTGCTAAAGTAACTGCATAATCGTTATGATATTAAAACCGAGGGTTTCGATTCTCGGTTTTGTTATAGGTCAGTAGTTCAATTGGTAGAGCGTCGGTCTCCAAAACCGAATGTTGGGGGTTCGAGTCCCTCCTGGCCTGCCAGATATTTTTAAAAAAAAGCTTGATGCTGGCTCAACTGGTCATATAATAAGTCGCGAATCCTACGACGAGTACAAAAATGTCGAATGATAAATCGCGTGACGCATTAAGCGAAGCGCCAATACCTCAAAGAAACAATTCCGCTGAAGTCGTTCAATCTGGTTCGCCAATTGACGTGGTTTTATGGATTATTGCATTAGTATTATTTGCTGCTGCACTCATGGTAAATCAACAACTTCCAGCATATTGGGCACCGGCGAATAATGTCTGGGTGCGCGTTGGGGTAATTTTGGCTTGTATCGTTGGGGCTTTAGGTTTATTATACGCCACCCATCAAGGCAAAGGCTTTGTTCGTTTGTTGAAAGATGCGCGTATCGAATTACGTCGTGTTATTTGGCCAACAAAGCAAGAAACAGTGACCGCCTCTTGGCAAGTTTTACTTGTTGTAGTTATAACAGCCGTAGGTTTATGGTGTTTTGATTACATTATAGGCTGGTTGATGAAGTTAATTATCGGGTAAATAAGCTATGAAACGTTGGTACATTATTCATGCCTATTCAGGCTATGAAAAACAAGTGATGCGTTCGCTTAATGATCGAATCCAGCGTAGCGCTGTTGCTGATAGCTTTGGTGAAGTCCTTGTCCCTACTGAAGAAGTAGTGGAAATGAAGGATGGTAAGAAACGTAAGTCAGAGCGTAAATTCTTTCCAGGCTATGTGTTAGTCGAAATGGAAATGAATGATGATACTTGGCACATCGTTAAAGAGTGTCCAAAAGTCCTCGGTTTTATTGGTGGTACTGCTGAAAAGCCTGCTCCAATTACGCAAAAAGAAGCTGATGCGATTCTTGCGCGTGTACGCAATACGGGTGAAGCACCACGTCCTAAGACGATGTTTGAACCAGGCGAAGAATTATTGGTTACAGATGGTCCTTTCACAGACTTTAAGGGTGTTGTGGAAGAAGTTCTGTACGAAAAGTCACGTTTAACGTTGACGATTAATGTATTTAATCGTCCAACGCAAGTTGAATTGGAATTTCGTCAAGTCGAAAAATCAATCTAATTTGCATTGGATCGAGAACGCCCGATTTGTGATGAGTCGGGCATTGTTGTTGTAACGGTATCGTTACTTAATATATTGGGGAGCCTTCATCGGCGTTTGCACCCAGAGGTAATTTGAAATGGCTAAGAAGATTGACGGCTATATCAAGCTGCAAGTTCCAGCTGGTAAAGCGAATCCATCTCCACCGATTGGTCCTGCACTAGGTCAACGTGGTGTTAACATCATGGCGTTCTGTAAAGAATTCAATGCTGCTACACAAAAAGTTGAAGCTGGTCTTCCAATTCCAGTCGTGATCACTGTGTACAACGACAAGTCGTTCACATTCATCATGAAAACGCCTCCTGCTGCTATTCTTCTTAAGAAAGCTGCTGGTATCCAAAAGGGTTCAGCTGTACCTAACAAAACTAAAGTTGGTAAGTTAACTCGTGCTCAACTAGAAGAAATTGCGACTACTAAAGAACCAGATTTAACTGGTGCTGATTTAGACGCACGTGTACGTACCATTGCTGGTTCTGCGCGTTCTATGGGCTTGGAAGTGGAGCTTTAAGACATGGCTAAATTAACTAAACGTCAAAAAGCGATTGTTGCTGCTGTAGAAGCGCACAAAGTTTACACGCTAGAAGAAGCAGTTGCAGTTTTAGAGAGCCTTCCAGCTCCTAAATTCAAAGAATCTTTGGATATCGCTGTAAACCTTGGTGTTGATCCACGTAAATCTGATCAGGTTGTTCGTGGCGCGACTACACTTCCTGCAGGTACTGGTAAAACTGTACGTGTAGCTGTATTTGCTCAAGGTGCTGCTGCTGAAGCTGCTAAAGCTGAAGGCGCAGATGTTGTTGGTTTTGATGATCTTGCTGAGAGCATCCAAGCTGGTAACCTTGACTTCGACGTTGTGATTGCTGCTCCAGATGCAATGCGCGTTGTTGGTAAATTAGGTACAATCCTTGGTCCACGTGGCTTAATGCCAAACCCGAAAGTGGGTACTGTAACTCCTGACGTTGCGACTGCAGTTAAAAATGCAAAAGCTGGTCAAGCTCGTTACCGCGTAGACAAAGCTGGTATCATCCATGCTGCGATTGGTCAAGTAGGTTTCACTGCTGAAGCTGTTCGTTCAAACGTTGAAGCGTTGGTTGCTGATTTGAAAAGATTAAAACCTGCTACTTCTAAAGGCGTATACATCCAAAAGATCACTTTGAGCTCAACTATGGGTCCTGGTCTTACTGTTGATGTAGCTAACGTTTCTAAATAAGTCTCGACTTACTTACAGAATTTTAAAGCCCTGAGTAAGTTTTAAAGCACTGCTTTGAAACTTACGCAAGAAACGCTCCGTCGTATTTTGCAGACTTAGGCAAACTTTGAATTGATAAATTTAGTTTATCAGCGTCAAAGACCTCGGGCGAGGCGGGTTCTTAGGAGCTCGCTTCTTAAAAGTCCAGTCCGAGTAGACGCGGTGGTGTGATTTTGTTCCTCCTCCGCGTGTAAATCTAGCGATAGATTTACGAATTGGGAGTGTGCTTCGCGTAAGCACATAAATCACCGTTAGGAGGTTTTACAATGGCTCTTCTTATCGAAGGCAAAAAACAGATCGTAGCGGAAGTAACTGAAGTTGCTTCTACTGCATTTGCTGCTGTTGTTGCTGACTACCAAGGTTTAACTGTTGAGCAATTAACTGCTCTACGTGTTGAAGCTCGTAAACTAGGTGTTGCTACTCGTGTAGTTCGTAACACTTTGGCTAAACGTGCTCTTCAAGATACTCAATTTAATATCTTGAATGACAACCTTGTTGGCCCAACAATTTTAGCTTTCTCGACTTCTGCTGATGACATGGGTGCTGCTGCACGCTTGTTCGAAGAATTCGCTAAAACTAATAAAGCATTTGAACTTAAAGCTGCTGCATTTGATGGCAAGGTTTATCAAGGTGCTGAAGTTAGCGTTATCGCTAATCTTCCAAACCAAGAGAAAGCGCTTACTATGCTTGCAAACGTTCTTCAAGCTCCTATTTCGAAATTGGGTCGCTTACTTACAGCGCTCAACGAGAAAAACGAGTCAGAAGCTGCTTAAGCTCAACACTCATTTCACACCATTCAATACCCATTTGGAGTTACTCTCATGGCTTTAACAAACGAAGAAATCCTAAACGCAGTTGCTGAAAAAACTGTTCTTGAACTTGTTGAACTTATTTCTGCTTTCGAAGAAAAATTCAATGTATCTGCTGCTGCTGTAGCTGTAGCTGCAGGTCCTGCTGCTGCTGCTGCTGAAGAGCAATCAGAATTCAACGTTGAGTTGACTTCTTTCGGCGCGAACAAAGTTGCTGTAATTAAAGCAGTTCGTGAAGTTACTGGTCTTGGCTTGAAAGAAGCTAAAGACATGGTTGAAGGCGCTCCTGCTATTCTTAAAGAAGGTATTTCTAAAGAAGAAGCTGAAGAACTTAAGAAAAAACTTGAAGAAACTGGTGCTACAATTACTGTTAAGTAATTTCACCAGGGGTCAGATTTTAAATTGACCCCGAAAAATGGCTGATGGCTCTTGGGTCATCAGCCTTTTTGCGTTACAATAATCGGCTCGATTTTTGTTAACTTAATGTAAAATTCATCAAAAATTAACATTATTAAATAAAATCAAATGCTTACCAATATTTTTCCATGTTTAAAAATATTGTTAAGCGTTTTAATACCACTGAAAATTGCAGCATTTGAACAAGGTGGTGGTCATATCGACCTACGTAATTCCTTCTAAACCCGTTCTGCAGGCGGGTTTAGTTTACTTTCCGAGGACTCCAGATGGCATACTCATATACCGAAAAGAAACGGATCCGTAAGAATTTTGGTAAATTGCCGAGTGTGATGGATGCTCCGTACTTGCTTTCGATTCAGGTCGACTCGTATAGAACATTCCTTCAAGACGGCAAAACACCAAAAAACCGCGAAGATATCGGTCTCCAAGCCGCATTTCGTTCAGTTTTTCCAATCGAAAGCTATTCTGGAAATGCTGCTTTAGAATTCGTTGAGTATAGCCTTGGTAAACCAGAGTTTGATGTTCGCGAATGTATTCTTCGTGGCTCGACTTATGCGGCACCAATGCGCGTAAAAATTCGTCTGATCATTAAAGATCGCGAAACGAAATCTATCAAAGACGTACGCGAACAAGAAGTGTACATGGGTGAAATGCCACTCATGACACAGAACGGTACCTTTGTTATTAACGGTACTGAGCGTGTAATCGTATCTCAATTACACCGTTCACCTGGTGTGTTCTTTGATCATGATAAAGGCAAAACGCATTCAAGCGGTAAAGTGCTTTATTCAGCTCGTATCATTCCTTACCGTGGTTCATGGTTAGACTTTGAGTTCGATGCCAAAGATCTAGTTTACGTTCGTATTGACCGTCGTCGTAAATTGCTTGCGACCGTTGTTCTACGTGCGTTGAATTATACAAATGAACAAATCCTAGACATGTTCTATGAAAAAGTTCCTGTATATCTAGACATGGGTAGTTACCAAATTGACCTTGTGCCTGAACGTCTGCGTGGCGAAATGGCTCAATTTGACATTCTTGATGCTGACGGCAAAGCGATTGTTGAGCAAGGTAAACGTATCAATGCGCGTCACGTACGTCAAATGGAAGCTGCTGGCTTAACGAAGCTTGCTGTTCCTGATGAGTACTTGTACGAACGCATTATTGCTGAAGACGTTAAGCTTCATAATGGCGACGTGATTGCAGCAAACACAGTATTAAGCCATGAAATCATGGTGAAATTGGCTGAAGGTGGCGTTAAACAATTCAACGTACTTTATACCAATGACATCGATCATGGTTCATTCATTGCAGATTCACTTCGTGCTGATACGACTTCGGGTCGTGAAGAAGCGTTGGTAGAAATCTACAAAGTCATGCGTCCAGGTGAGCCACCAACCAAAGAAGCTGCAGAAAACTTGTTTAATAACTTGTTCTTCTCTTCTGAGCGTTATGACTTGTCTCCAGTCGGTCGTATGAAGTTTAACCGTCGTTTGGGTCGTCCTTACGAAGTGGGTACGGATCAGAAGTCTCGTGAAGTTGAAGGTATTCTTTCTAACGAAGATATCATTGATGTATTGAAAACTTTGGTTGAAATCCGTAACGGTAAAGGCGAAGTCGACGATATCGATCACTTGGGTAACCGTCGTGTTCGTTCTGTTGGTGAAATGACAGAAAACCAATTCCGTGTGGGTCTAGTTCGTGTTGAACGTGCGGTTAAAGAGCGTTTAAGCCAAGCTGAAACAGATAACTTGTCTCCACAAGATTTGATCAACGCGAAGCCGGTGGCTGCTGCAATCAAAGAATTCTTTGGTTCAAGCCAATTGTCTCAGTTCATGGACCAAAACAACCCATTGTCTGAAATCACGCATAAACGTCGTGTATCAGCACTTGGACCTGGTGGTTTGACACGTGAGCGTGCGGGCTTTGAAGTACGTGACGTACATCAAACGCATTATGGTCGTGTATGTCCAATTGAGACACCTGAGGGACCAAACATTGGTTTGATCAACTCATTGTCTGTTTATGCGAAAGCAAACAATTTCGGTTTCTTGGAAACACCGTACCGTAAAGTGGTTGACGGTCGTGTAACCATGGACATCGAATATTTATCTGCAATTGAAGAAGTGGGTACTGTCATTGCACAGGCCGATTCTGCAATGGATAAAGATGGCAATTTGACAGAAGAGGTTGTATCTGTACGTCATCAAGGTGACTTCGTACGTATGCCGCCTGAAAAAGTAACGCATATGGATGTATCTGCTCAGCAGGTTGTTTCTGTCGCTGCGTCACTGATTCCGTTCCTTGAACACGATGATGCAAACCGTGCATTGATGGGTTCAAACATGCAACGTCAGGCTGTGCCTACGTTAATCGCTGACAAACCACTCGTAGGTACGGGTATGGAAGCGAACGTAGCGCATGACTCTGGTGTATGTGTGATCGCGGGTCGTGGTGGTCGTATTGAATACGTAGATGCTTCTCGTGTTGTTATCCGTGTCAACGAAGATGAAATGATCGCTGGTGAAGCTGGTGTAGATATATACAACTTGATCAAATACACCCGCTCGAACCAAAACACCTGTATTAACCAAAAAGTTCTTGTGAACATTGGTGATAAAGTAGGTCGTGGCGATGTATTGGCTGATGGTCCATCGACAGATGGCGGTGAGCTTGCATTGGGTCAGAACATGCGTGTCGCGTTCATGACTTGGAACGGTTACAACTATGAAGACTCGATTTTATTATCTGAACGTGTTCTTCAAGAAGATCGCTTAACTTCGATTCATATTCAAGAATTGTCATGTGTCGCACGTGATACTAAGTTGGGCGCAGAAGAAATTACTGCCGATATTCCTAACGTAGGTGAAGCTGCATTATCGAAACTTGATGAATCAGGTATCGTTTATATCGGTGCTGAAGTTTCTGCCGGTGACATTCTTGTTGGTAAAGTAACGCCTAAGGGTGAAACGCAATTGACACCAGAAGAAAAATTGCTTCGTGCAATCTTCGGTGAAAAAGCGGCTGACGTAAAAGATTCATCTTTACGTGTATCTTCATCTGTGAAAGGTACAGTGATTGATGTTCAAGTCTTTACACGCGATGGCATTGAGAAAGATGAACGTGCTCAAGCTATTGAGAAAGCTCAACTAGATGCATACCGTAAAGATTTGAAAGAAGAATACAAAATCTTTGAAGAAGCTGCGCGTGAACGTATTATCCGTTTACTAAACGGTCAAGAATCTAACGGTGGCGGTACAACGAGACGTGGTGACAAGCTCAATGATGCATTGTTGTCAGGTTTAGAGCTTGTTGACTTGTTGGAAATCCAACCTGTGGATGAAGCGATTGCTGAACGTTTAAGTCAAATTCAAGTGTTCTTGAAAGAGAAGAGCCTTGAAATTGATGAGAAATTTGCTGAGAAAAAACGCAAACTTTCGACAGGTGATGAACTGACAACTGGCGTATTGAAAGTTGTTAAAGTTTACTTGGCTGTAAAACGTCGCATCCAACCGGGTGATAAAATGGCGGGTCGTCATGGGAACAAGGGTGTTGTATCAAACATCTTACCCGTAGAAGACATGCCACATGACGCGAATGGTGTTCCTGTTGATATCGTGTTAAACCCACTGGGTGTACCATCACGTATGAACGTGGGTCAGATTCTCGAAACTCACTTGGGTATGGCGGCTAAAGGTCTTGGCGATAAAATCGACAAGATGATGCAAGAGCAACGTACAGTCCTTGAACTTCGTGAATTCTTAGACAAGATTTACAACAAAGTTGGTGGCGAGCAAGAAGATCTTGATAGCTTAACTGATGATGAAATCTTAAAACTTTCTGGCAACTTACGTGCTGGTGTTCCTTTAGCGACACCTGTATTTGATGGTGCTGAAGAGTCACAAATTAAAGACTTATTAGAACTTGGTGGTCTGTCACGTACTGGTCAAACAGTATTGTATGATGGTCGCACAGGTGAGCGTTTTGACCGTCCTGTAACTGTGGGTTACATGTACATGTTGAAACTGAACCACTTGGTAGACGACAAAATGCATGCGCGTTCTACTGGTTCTTACTCTCTAGTGACGCAACAGCCATTGGGTGGTAAAGCTCAATTCGGTGGTCAGCGTTTCGGTGAGATGGAAGTCTGGGCACTAGAAGCATATGGCGCAGCGTATACGCTCCAAGAAATGCTGACTGTGAAGTCGGATGACGTTGAAGGTCGTACTCGTATCTACAAAAACATCGTAGATGGTAACCATTTCATGGATCCAGGTATGCCTGAATCGTTCAACGTATTGACCAAAGAGATCCGTTCTTTAGGTATCAACATTGAACTGAAAAATGGTGACTAAGACTCTCCATTAAATCTCCCTAAATGCCTCTTTGAAAAAGAGGGACTTCCCCCTTAACAAAGGGGGGACTGAGGGGGATTTAAATTCAGTTAAAAAACAATATTTGTGACCCAGTTGTTGAGTGAAAATCTCCACAACACACGGAGAAAAAAATTGAAAGACTTGCTCGATATCATGCGCAAAAAGACGGATTCAGACGGTCATGCTCCTGTAGAGTTTGACCGCATCCGTATTGGTCTTGCATCACCAGAAATGATTAAGTCATGGTCTCATGGTGAAGTTAAAAAGCCTGAAACCATTAACTATCGTACGTTCAAGCCAGAACGCGATGGTCTATTCTGTGCCAAAATCTTTGGTCCAGTCAAAGATTACGAATGCTTGTGCGGTAAATACAAGCGTATGAAATACAAAGGCGTCATTTGTGAAAAATGTGGCGTTGAAGTAACAACTGCGAAAGTTCGTCGTGAGCGTATGGGTCATATTGACCTTGCATCACCTGTTGCGCACATTTGGTTCTTGAAATCATTACCATCTCGTATCGGTCTATTATTAGACATGACCTTACGTGATATTGAACGTGTATTGTATTTCGAATCTTATGTGGTTACTGACCCTGGTATGACTCCATTTGAGAAATACCAACTTCTGAACGATGAAGAATATTTCAATGCTTTAGAAGAGCACGGTGATGAATTCACTGCGAAAATGGGTGCTGAAGCGATTCAAGATTTGTTGAAAGACATCGATCTTGAAAATGAGATTTCTCGTTTACGTGAAGAAATTCCAAACACAACTTCAGAAACGAAGCTTAAAAAAGCATCGAAACGTTTGAAGTTGATGGAAGCGTTCAAAGAATCGAACAACAAACCAGAATGGATGGTGTTGACTGTACTTCCAGTTCTTCCACCAGATCTTCGTCCGTTGGTTCCTCTTGAAGGTGGTCGTTTCGCAACGTCTGACTTGAACGATCTTTACCGTCGTGTAATTAACCGTAACAACCGTTTAAAACGTCTTCTTGACCTTGCGGCTCCAGACATTATCGTACGTAACGAAAAACGTATGTTGCAAGAGTCTGTAGATGCATTGCTTGATAACGGTCGTCGTGGTCGCGCAATCACAGGTTCGAACAAACGTCCTCTTAAATCTTTGGCAGATATGATCAAAGGTAAACAAGGTCGTTTCCGTCAAAACTTGTTGGGTAAACGTGTCGATTATTCAGGTCGTTCGGTGATTACTGTAGGTCCTACTTTACGTCTTCACCAATGTGGTCTTCCGAAGAAAATGGCACTTGAATTATTCAAGCCATTCATTTTCGCTAAACTACAAGCATCTGGCCAAGCAACCACCATTAAAGCTGCAAAGAAAATGGTTGAGCGCGAAACCCCAGAAGTTTGGGATGTTCTTGCATCTGTCATTCGTCAACATCCAGTGATGTTGAACCGTGCGCCAACACTTCACCGTTTAGGTCTTCAAGCATTTGAACCGACCTTGATTGAAGGTAAAGCGATCCGTCTTCATCCGTTAGTTTGTGCGGCATTTAACGCCGACTTCGACGGTGACCAAATGGCGGTACACGTTCCATTAACACTCGAAGCTCAATTAGAAGCTCGTGCGTTAATGATGTCGACCAACAACATCTTGTCTCCAGCGAACGGTGAGCCAATCATCGTACCTTCTCAGGACGTTGTCTTGGGCTTGTATTACATCTCTCGTGATGCGATCAATGTCAAAGGTGAAGGCATGGTGTTCGCGGATACGCACGAAGTAAACCGTGCACTTGCGACGGGTCAAGTGGATCTACATGCTCGCGTAAAAGCGCGTGTTCATCAAACTGTGATCGATGACAACGGCAATAGAGAGCAACAAACAATTATCGTGGATACAACTCCAGGTCGTTGTTTGCTCTGGGAAGTTGTGCCTGAAGGCTTAAGCTTCGATATGATCAACCTTGAGATGACCAAAAAGAACATCTCTAAGTTAATCAACTCTTGCTACCGTAAATTAGGTCTTAAAGATACGGTTATCTTCGCTGACCAATTGATGTACTTAGGTTTCCGTCAAGCGACACGTTCAGGCGTATCGGTGGGTATGGAAGACATGGTGATTCCACCTGCTAAATACGCCATTATTGAAAAAGCTGAAGTTGAAGTACGTGAAATTGAACAACAGTTCGAACAAGGTTTCGTAACTGCGGGTGAGCGTTATAACAAAGTTGTCGATATTTGGGCGCGTACAAATGACCAAGTCGCGAAAGCGATGATGGATAACTTGTCTTTCACTACTGTTAAAAATAAACAGGGTGAAGATGAGAAGCAAAAATCATTCAACTCGATCTACATGATGTCTGACTCAGGTGCCCGTGGTTCGGCAGCTCAGATTCGTCAGTTAGCGGGTATGCGTGGTTTGATGGCGAAACCAGATGGCTCGATCATTGAAACACCAATTAAAGCAAACTTCCGTGAAGGTTTGACAGTACTTCAGTACTTCATTTCAACACACGGTGCGCGTAAAGGTTTGGCCGATACAGCATTGAAAACTGCGAACTCGGGTTACTTGACGCGTCGTCTTGTAGACGTAGCACAAGATTTGGTGATTACTGAACCAGATTGCGGTACTTTAGACGGTCTTGTTATGACTCCGTTTATTCAAGGCGGCGATGTAATCGAAAACCTTGGTGCTCGAGTATTGGGTCGTGTACTTGCTGAAGATGCGAAGAAACCAGGTTCTGATGAAGTTGTTCTTCCACGTAACACGTTGATTGACGAAAAACTTGCTAACTTCCTAGAAGATAGCGGTGTCGATGAAGTGAAAGTACGTTCAGTTGTCAACTGTGCATCTACTTTCGGCGTATGTGCGAAATGTTATGGTCGTGACCTTGCTCGCGGTCACTTGGTGAACCCAGGTGAATCAGTGGGTGTAATGGCTGCTCAATCCATTGGTGAGCCAGGTACACAGTTAACCATGCGTACGTTCCACGTGGGTGGTGCTGCGAGCCGAACGTCTGCTGCAAACAGCGTACAAGTTCGTAACGGTGGTGCGGTACGTTTCCATAACGTGAAAACTGTACAACACGCGAAAGGGCACTTGGTTTCTGTTTCTCGTTCTGGTGAAATCGGTATTACCGATGATATCGGTCGTGAGCGTGAACGCTATAAACTTCCTTATGGTGCGTCTATCTTGCTTAAAGATGGCGAATCAATTGAAGCAGGTGGTATCGTCGCGACTTGGGATCCGCATACACATCCATTGGTTACAGAAGTTGCAGGTAAAGTACGTTTCAGCCAAATCGCTGACGGCGTAACTGCAACCTCTAAAACTGATGATGCAACAGGTATGACGACTGTTGAAATCCTTCCTGTAACGGCTCGTCCTGCTTCAGGTAAAGATTTACGTCCAGCGGTTGTGTTAGACACAACTGATGGCGGTGAACAGTTCTACTTCTTACCACAAAATACGATTGTGACTGTCCGTGATGGCGAAACAATTGGTGTGGGTGATGTTATTGGTCGTGTTCCACAAGAAACTTCACGTACTCGTGATATTACCGGTGGTCTTCCACGCGTAGCGGATTTATTTGAAGCACGTAAACCGAAAGAGCATGCAATTCTTGCTGAAATTTCAGGTGTCGTGAGCTTCGGTAAAGAGACTAAAGGTAAAAACCGTCTTGTGATTACGCCGACAGATGGCTCTGAAATTTATGAAGAGCTTATTCCTAAGTGGCGTACGATTAACGTGTTCGAAGGCGAGCATGTGAACCGTGGTGAGACGATTTCTGATGGTCCACAGAACCCGCACGATATTTTACGTTTGAAAGGCGAAGTTGCGCTTACAAACTACATCGTGAATGAAGTGCAAGACGTATACCGTCTGCAAGGTGTAAAAATCAACGACAAGCATATTGAAGTCATCGTACGTCAAATGCTTCGTAAAGTTGATATCACTGATGGCGGTGATACAAGCTTCATCAAAGGCGAACAAGTGGATTACATCCGTGTTGTTGGCGAAAACCAAGCTGTACTTGCTCAGAACAAGTTCCCAGCGAAGTTTGAACGTCAATTGATGGGTATCACCAAAGCATCACTTTCTACTGACTCGTTCATTTCTGCCGCATCGTTCCAGGAAACAACACGTGTGTTAACTGAAGCGGCTGTAACAGGTAAAGAAGATGAATTACGTGGCTTGAAAGAGAACGTGGTTGTAGGTCGTTTGATCCCAGCGGGTACAGGTTTGGCTTACCATCTTGAGCGTCGTCGTCAAGAAGCAGAAGCTGCAGAATACGAATTGGTCAATGACTTCTCTGAAGTAGACCAAGCATTCTCTCAAGCATTAAACGAAGATCAATTCTAAGTTTAACTTGAAATAAAAAAGCCACCTTCGGGTGGCTTTTTTATACGAAAATTTAGGGCTAAAAATACTGAATTGAAATGTGAAAGATAAAGCTTTATTTATGACGGATTATTTCCTATATTAAAAAAAGGTTTTTAAAAATAAACATTTTTGCTTATCAATCTTTAAAATTATATGGGGTTATATCGATGAATCATTCAACTCGTGTGTTGTCTCTGGGTTTACTAACACTGGTTTCAAGCTTTGTCACAGCCAAACCCATGCCAAACTCGATTATTGTAGATGATAAAGCCGTTGTACCTGTCGTTAAAACACAGATCATTCGTAGAGTTGAAGGGCAAGAGCCTGTTCGTACAGTGACTGCAACGATTTTTGAATTGACTAATCAAGGCAAAGATATCGTTGCTCGTGATATTGAGCTGCAAGATAAAGAAGGAACCTTCTCTGAAAAACAAATGTCAAATCCTGTCATTAAGCAGGGCAGTGTTATCGTACCGACATCTAAAATTGAATTGACTAGAAAAATTACCCAAGATGGTGAATTGATTGGTGAGAAGAAAACAGTTGATGCTGCTGGTGTGGAAATTAAAAAAGATGGTGAACTGATTCGTCGAGAGTTACAACTTGAGCAAATCAGCAATAAACAAGCTCAAGAAAAAGTAACGCATGCTGTTGCTAAAGAAAGTGGTGTTACTACGAGAGATATTGTGATTTTTGGTGAAACCCAAGATGCTACTGATAAAAATAATGATTAAGTGAATGCTATTCAATTTTACAAAAATAGCTCAAATGTATTGGATTGGATAACATGATGCTTTAATTGCATACACAGAAAGTAGGTATGATCAAATCAAACTGCTAGGACAAGGATTTAATCATGAAAAAATTAGCAAGTATCGTTGCTGTTGCAACCATTTCAAGCTTTTTGTTAGCGGGCTGTGAAAGTATGTCACCATCGCAACAACGCGTTGGTGCTGCTGCACTAGGTGGTGCAATTGGTGGTGGTGTCGGTAACAATGTCGGAGGTGGCGTTGGTGCTACACTGGGCGGTGGTGCAGGTGCTGCTGTCGGAAGTAAAACGCAGAGTGGATCAGATCGTAATGCAACGTATAGTGGTGTAGGTGGTGCTGTAGGTTCAGCGATTGGCAAAAGCATTTTTGGTGGTAACTCTGGTGCAGCGATCGGTGGTGCAATTGGTGGTGGCGCAGGCGCTGCAATTGAGCAAAAACGTTAAGCATTTCAGGCTAAGCTTAAATGTGATTTTGAAAAAAGCGCTTGATATAAGCGCTTTTTTTATTTGAAACGACTGCCATGCGCTTTCTTTCTACGGATGTAAAGGGTTTTACTGACCTTGGCCACACGCGAACCTGATTCATCTAAAATATTGATTTCATAGTTGCGATATACCGGTGCAAAATTATCTGCTAATGCCTTAATGGTATTGATCTCTTCAGCATTTAATCGAAAATCAGCATAGACGGTACTCCGACCCGGTGTTAAAAATTCGATATTAGCGGCTTTATCCCAAACTATATATTTAGACCCTAAATGATGCATCAACAATGACATATAAAATGGATCAACCATGGCATATAAACTGCCACCAAAATGAACACCTACAATATTTTTGTTGTGTCGGGTGAGTGGCATTTTGACGCGAATGTGATAATTTTTAAGATCAAGTTTATCAATCACAATACCCGCACCTTGAAAAGGTGCAAAATGATTAAACATATATTTAGAAATAAACGGGATTGTCGCCAACTTTTTTAAAATACTCATTACGGTCAATTTTTTTTATGGCATGAAATTGCATACTAAATTAGAAAAAATATCCTGACATTGATCAAAGTGCCCTAGAGCCGTATTTTATTGGTCAATAATAATACAATAAGGAAGCCGCATTATGCAATTTGAATCGCACTGGATTAGTACCCAAGATCAACAAAAACTTTATGCTAAAACATGGGGTCATCCATCTAAACCCGCTTTGGTTTTAGTTCACGGATACCCTGATAATCAGGAGGTTTGGGAGCTGATCATCGCTCATTTAATTCAAGACTTCTATGTGGTGACTTATGATGTAAGAGGGGCGGGTCAATCTAGTGTTCCCAAACGCATAAAAGCGTACACATTAGCGCAATTATCGCTTGATTTTGAAAGTGTTGTGAATTCGTTACTTCCTAAGCGTTCGTTTCATGTAGCAGCCCATGACTGGGGTTCTATTCAAACTTGGGAGTCGGTGACAGAAGCTAAATTTAAAAATCGAATTTTGTCCTATACCACGATTTCAGGGCCTTGTTTGGATCATGCGGCTTTTTGGATGAGAGAACAGTTTAAGCACCAAAAGCCAAAATTCTTTAAACAATTGATCAAGTCTTGGTATATCGTTTTATTCCAATTGCCTATTGTGGCTCCAACCCTGTGGAATTTTTTAAATCCAGATCGTTGGGAGAAAATTTTTGAAATCTTAGAAGATGCCAAAGGTTTACCTGTTAACCAAAATATTTCTCAAGATGGTGAGCATGGTGTCGCATTGTATAGAGCGAACTTTATTCCTCGTTTAACAATGCCTCGACAGCGCAATGCAATTTGTCCAGTGCAAGCAGTTGTGTTAAAACGTGATAAATACGTCAGTCCAGAATTAATTGATGAAATTCCAAAATGGGTGGAGTCTTTTGAACGTGTAGAAGTGGATGCAAATCATTGGGCAGTGCTAAGCCATTCGGAAGAAATCGCCAGTTATATTCAGAAATTTGCGCAAAAAAATCATAGCTAATTCCAATATATTTTAGCGATTAATGACGTTTAGATAACTGGAGTAATTTTATCTTTAAACTCTGATAAAATGCTCCTTTTTCTTATAATCAAAATTCCTATGTTCGCAATTCTTGCTGCCATTGGGGTCATGTTTGGCCTATCTTTGGCTCGTGTACCTGTGGTTTTTGCCCTGATCATCGGTGCGGTTACAGGCGGTCTTTTAGCTGGGTTAGGTCTTCAAGGAACAATGGAAGCTTTCAATGGTGGTTTGGGTAAAGGTGCTCAAATTGCATTGGCTTATGGTGTTCTTGGTGCCTTTGCACTGACTTTAGCGCGTTCAGGTTTGCCTGACTTATTGGCTTATAAATTGGTCACGATGTTGAAAGGCAAAGGTGATCTTAAAGCGCAAAATCGTGTCAAATATCTGATTTTTGTGACCGTCGCTGTTGCTGCGATTTGTTCACAGAACGTGATTCCGGTGCATATTGCTTTTATTCCAGTCTTGATTCCACCATTACTTAGCGTATTTAACCATCTTAAATTGGACCGTCGTCTGATTGCGTGTGTGCTCACGTTTGGTTTGGTTGCAACCTATATGTTGGTTCCATTTGGGTTCGGTGCGATTTTCCTGAATGATATTTTAGGTCAAAACATCAATACTTTTGGTGCGCCATTGGGTTTTAACATTACTTATGACCAAATTCCATCGGCAATGGCTCTCCCTGTGTTTGGCATGTTTATTGGTTTACTCATTGCGATTTTCTTTACTTATCGTAAACCTCGTGAATATGAAGAGCTAAAAGTTGAGAGTACTCAAAAAACCATTTCTGGGGAATTGAATGACGAGTCTGGGCCTGCACAACCCAAAGTGGCTCAATTTACGATTCTCATGGCGATCATTGCTGTAGTTGTGACCTTATGGGTTCAGGTTGAATCTGAGTCAATGATTCTTGCAGGCTTAGTCGGGGTTGCAATTTTAAGCTGCGCAGGCATTTTCAAGTGGAAAGAAGCCGATGATGTGATTATCACGGGTATGCGCATGATGGCGTTGGTTGGGTTTATCATGATTGCTGCGCAAGGTTTTGCTGCTGTGATTTCAGCCACAGGTCAAGTACCTACTCTGGTTGAAGCATCTGTACAGTGGATTGGTGATAGCCAAGGCTTAGCTGCATTTTGGATGTTATTGATTGGTCTATTGATCACTTTAGGGATTGGATCTTCTTTCTCAACTGTTCCTATTTTGGCGATTATTTACGTGCCTTTGTGCCTTCAATTTGGTTTTAGTCCAGCTGCAACCATTGCGATTATCGGGACTGCTGCTGCGCTAGGTGATGCGGGTTCTCCAGCTTCAGACTCCACTTTAGGTCCAACTTCTGGATTAAATATGGATGGTCAACATGATCATATGAAAGACAGCGTGATTCCGACCTTTATTCATTACAACATTCCTTTAATGATTTTTGGTTGGATTGCTGCGATGATCCTTTAATCAACATTTGATCAATATAAAAAGGCGATATATATCGCCTTTTTCTTATTTTAATTCGTATTAAAAAGGTTGGGTTTAGATTTATTTAATAATAAGATCTCCTTAATTTCAATAATATTATAAGTTAATAATAAAACCAACTAAATTAGTATAATTAATTAAATATTTATAAATATCAATTGTATATAAATATTGATAGATTGTTTTATTTAATGCTATTGCATATTAAGTCGATCAATGTTTATTATTGTTTTAAATATTTATTTAAATAGTAATATTCTTCCAGAGGTTAATTTAAAATGTTAAAGCAAGTTGCTCTCGTTGCGTTAATGGGTCTTTCTGCATCTGCAATGGCAGGTCAATGGCAAGTTAAGTTAGGTGGATCAGCAGTTGCGCCTACTCAAGAATCAAATGTAAATTCATTGGTTGGCCCAATTACTGTTGAGGCTGATAGTGAGTTGGCATTTACCCCATCGGTAGAATATTTCTTTAATGATAATTTTTCTGCAGAATTACTTTTAGCTACGCCGATTAATCATGATGTAGATGTAACAGCGGCAGGAGCAAATATCGCTGGTGTTAAATTAAAGCATTTGCCACCAACATTGACTGCAAAATACAACTTTAAAAACTCTACAGGGTTCACACCTTATATTGGTGTAGGTGCTACAGCATTTATTCCTTGGGATGAAGAAACTTCAGGTGCTTTAGCTGGCACAACAGTAAAAGTTAAAGAAGATTTTGGATACGCAGGTCAAATCGGTTTTAATTTCCAACCTGCTGATGCTAAAAATTGGGGCGTATTTGCAGATGTACGTTATGCAGATTTAAATCCAAAAGTTGAAACAGCTGTTGGTAATTTCAAGTTAGATATCGATCCAGTGATTTATACTTTGGGTTATAGCTACAAATTCTAAGTTCTATTTAGAGCTTGAAAAACCTTATCGAAAGATAAGGTTTTTTTTTGACAGTCCATTTTTAAGAATTTGGGGGGCATTAAAAGAGCTTCGAATATTAATGTGAACAATTTTACCATTTCTTTGATTTTATAAAGGCAGTAAGCTGTTTATAAGTCATGGGTAAAATAGAATGAAAAAAAATCTAAGCATTGGCATCGTTTTGACAGCTTTAATATTTATGGTGGAGTCCCATGCAGCAAGTTTTAACTGTTCCAAAGCACAAACAGGCACAGAACAACGCATTTGTAACACTCTGAGTTTGAATGATGCAGATGTGAAAATGGTGACTACTTATAATATTGTACGTCGTTTAGTCCCGATGGGAACACGTTCTGAGATTCGTTCAGAACAAGTACGTTGGTTGGAATTGAGAGATCAATGCCAAGATAATACTGAATGTTTGAAGCATGTGTATGAGATGCGCCAGCAGAAATTAGAAATGTATATGGATAGAGTCTATAAGCAGGGTCCATTTTAAGATCGATCAAATTTTATCGATCTCATGCTTTATGCTAATTTTTTTATCTATAGCTATTGAAAAATCAAGAAGTCACTCCATTCATTATGCATAAGTAAAATTGATGCTTAATTTTAAGGAGTGATTCATGAGCGAGAGCAGTACACAAAAGCATAGTTTCCAAGCAGAAGTAGCCCAACTATTACATTTAGTGACGCATTCTCTCTATTCAAACCCTGAAATTTTCCTACGTGAATTGATCTCAAATGCTTCGGATGCATGTGACAAATTACGTTTTGAAGGGATCAACCATCCTGAATATTATGAAAATGACTCTGAACTTCATGTTCGTGTCACTTTAGATAAAGAAAACAAGACCATCACCATTTCTGATAATGGAATTGGTTTAAGCCAACAAGAAGCGATTAATAATCTTGGTACGATTGCGAAATCGGGGACCAAAGACTTTATGTCTAAATTGAGCGGAGATCAAAAATCTGATGCTCAGTTGATTGGTCAGTTTGGTGTAGGCTTCTACTCGGGCTTCATCGTTGCGGATAAAATTACCGTTGAATCTCGACGTGCTGGAACAGATGCATCTGAAGGTGTGCGCTGGATCAGTGGGGGTACAGGGGATTTCGAAGTTGCTCAAATTGAAAAAGCTTCACGTGGAACAGATATCATTCTGCATTTACGTGATGATGCTTTAGATTATTTAGAGTCTTATAAAGTTAAGCAAATCATCAATAAATACTCTGACCACATCAGCTTGCCCATTGAAATGCAAAAAGAAGTTTGGCAGCAAGAAGAAGCTGCTGAAGGTGAGGAAGCAAAACCTGGTCAGTATGTGAAGACCGATGAATGGGAAGCCATCAACTCTGCGAGCGCACTTTGGACACGTAACAAAAGTGAAGTGACTGAAGAGCAGTACGTTGAGTTTTATAAGAACCTGAGTCATGACTATGAAGCCCCATTGGCTTGGGCACATAACCGTGTTGAAGGTAGCACTGAATATACGCAATTACTCTACATTCCAAGTAAAGCACCGCACAATATTTTCACACGTGAAGCAAAAGCAGGCATCAAACTGTATGTCAAACGCGTGTTCATTATGGATGATGCAGATAACTTGATTCCGAACTATTTGCGTTTTGTGCAAGGTGTTGTAGATAGTGCAGACCTGCCACTCAACGTCAGTCGTGAATTACTGCAAGAAAGCCGTGATGTAAAAACCATTCGTGAGGGGAATGCGCGTCGTATCTTGACGACTTTAGATGCTTTAGCAAAATCAGAAGATGAAGCAGATCAAGAAAAGTTCAAAAAATTCTATGCTGAGTTTGGTTCTGTGATCAAAGAAGGTTTAGGCGAAGACATGGGTAACCGTGATCGTATCTTAAAACTTTTACGCTTCTCAACTTCAACCAATGATGATGTGACGACGTCTTTAACTGCTTATAAAGAAGCAATGAAAGAAGGTCAGAAAGCCATTTACTATGTGACTGCTGATAGTCTAGTTGCAGCGAAGAACTCACCACAACTTGAATTATTCAAGAAAAAAGGCATCGAAGTTTTATTGATGGCTGATCGCGTTGATGAGTGGGCGATGGAATTCGTCCATGAGTTTGATGGCGTACCAATGCAGAACGTGTCTAAAGGTGCTGTTGATCTAGGGGATCTACAAGATGCTGAAGAGAAGAAGGCACTTGAAGCTGCGGCAGAACAGTTTAAGCCTGTGGTTGAGAAGCTGTCTGAGTCACTTAAGGATAAAACCAAAGAAGTACGTGTGACAACACGTTTGGTTGATTCACCAGCGTGCTTGGTCACTAGTGATGGCGAATTGTCTCCGCAGTTGATTCGTATGCTGAAACAAGCAGGTCAGGCTGTTCCTGAAAGTAAGCCCATTCTTGAAATTAACCCTGAACATCCGTTGGTGAAAAAACTTGAAGGTTCAGCTCAGTTTGATGATCTAGCCAATGTGATCTTTGATCAAGCAGTGATTGCAGAGGGTGGTCTACCTGAAGATCCTGCGAGTTATTTAAAACGAATCAATAGTTTGTTATTAAAATAATCTGAATCAATAAGAAACCTCCTTCGGGAGGTTTTTTTATTGGATATGATCGAATCGCATTTTTTGTTTTTAAATTTGCATCATCATTTCATGAAGTGGAACGTTCAATTAAGCCTATAGCGCAATATGATATTAATCCGTTCTCTGAACAACATCGCGTGTCATGGAATGATCGATTAAGTGAGACATTTTCGGATGCTGGAAAACTATTAATTGCAAAGGAAGACCGTATCAGAGCGAATGATGGAGTTTCAGTGATTCGATAATTGAATATGCGATTTGATCGAGATTTATTCGTAGTGTGATAAAAGCCCATAATGAGATGGGCTTTTTTTATAGTGTGCTATAACGTACGAGATATTTGCAAAAATTAAAAGATCGCTTCGAGTCGTACCAGCGCACGTGCATAGTGACTACGATCCTCACGACTATTGTTGTAATAGTTCAAGTCGCCTTGTACAAAGAACCATTCACGCCAAACAGGTTGACGCCATGATACAAACGGCCCCCAACTGTTAAGTCGCAAATCGTCGTTATTGTAATAACCACCTGTATAAATCCCATAGTTAAAAGTATTACCATGGAAAAATTGATGTTGGCGATAGGTGCGGTTATCCCAAGTCAAGTCATCCTCTAGTTCATCTGCATAAGTAAGATAAAACTGATTCGATAAAAAGGCTTCACCTGGTCGAGCATGGGTTAACTCTAGGTTAGTTCTCAGATAATTTTCGCTGTCGATTCCATAACGATAGAGTTGCTCTGCATGGAAGCTAAAATCATTGCTGAGTTCCCAATCTTTAGTGGCTTTAAGACGTGCGTAGATATCATCACCTGAACGGATACCAAGATCGGCATCCATATCAAATGGTAAAGATTTTGACAGTTGTGACCAACGGAGGGCAATAGAGCTATTGGCATCTCGTGTACGCTCTGAATCAAACTTTTTATCGGCAGCATTCGATGGGTTTTCATCTGTAATCGCCACATTATTTTCGATTTCATTGTCGAGAGAGTCATCACCAAAAACGATACTGACCTTTTTCTCTAAGGTGGGTAAATCAATTTTTCCTCGAATTCTTGGCTTAATTTCATAGCCATCGTGTTTATCCCAACGATTGTCAAAAATCACTCTTAAGGTCGCTTTAGCAGGATCGTTTGGATCGGTTTCACCAAACCAATGATCCATTTTTTGTGCAGTGCGATCGGCCCAATTGCGGATCGATTTTTGTTTACGATCTGCCCATGTTAAGTCTTCAGTCACAACAGTGTCTTGTAATATTCGATGATCGGATTGTTGAGGTAAAAAAGTAGGCGTCAAATCGATTACATGTGGAATCGATTGAAGTAAACCCCAACTTTGCTTGGCACGTTGATCGATGGTCTCAACATTGGAAAATGTCGATAATCCGTCTTCATTCACCTTTTTTTCTTTAAAAGAAAGGGGCGCTGTTTGTTGAGTCTCAACTATAGGTAGGGCTATATGCTGTGGTGAATCCTGATTATTCGCTAAAGCGTGTTGCATGGAAATCAAAGTAACTGCAAGCGTCAATATTGTTGGTTTAAAGGTTATTTTTTTGATCTTAATCATCATAATAAGTTCATGCTGAATGGTTGAATGAGGGGAATAATCCACATCAGATGAAGGATTTGTATTCTGTATAAAATTTAGGTTGCTTTATGGTTTTAACAAATTTTATGAAATGAATAAAGTTATTTTGAATCGTGTGAAAGATTCAAACTGTGATTCATTGATATCAATCAAGACAAGGCTGAATCCCAAGTTTTTTAAAAAATAGATTAATAACAACAGGATATTATTATTTATAAGGATTCTGTGTGAAAAATAGGCATAAAAAAGCCTCCAAATATGGAGGCTTTTTTATCTTATAGAATAAGAAAAATAAATCAAAGAAATTACAGCGCGAGTAATTTGATAAACCAATTCTAAATCAAAATAACCGTTTGAAAGACATCATTTATGCAACGCTGTATTCTATTTCTGTAGTCTTGTATACAGGCGATCTACATGGATGAGAGGATTGTATTTTATCTGTAATTTTACTTTGTATAATTTTTAATCATGCGTTCTTTTTCAGGGATGAGGCATAAGATAAAAATTCACATTTTTAAAAGAGTACAGGGAAATGGCAATTGCAAAAGTCGTTGAAGTAAATTCAAGTAGTACCAAAAGTTTTGAAGATGCAATTCAGTCTGGAATTGCAAAAGTAACAGAAACGGTGAAAAACGTCCAAGGGGCTTGGATCAATGAGCAAAAAGTCATTATTAAAGAAGATAAAATTGTAGAGTATCGCGTTAATCTTAAAATTAGTTTTTTGGTCGACTAGGGTAAGGACCAATCTTGTTCATCCACGCCTGATTCATTCTTAGACGTTTTTTCTTCGACATTGTGTTTGGCGATTAATCAGGGTCAGAGTTTATCCATTTGACAATCATCACGTTGAAACCTTTTTACAACGATTGTTTGACCCTTTAATTCAACATCTAAGATAAAAAATTTAGATAAGATAAAAACTTTAGACAAAAATAAAGCCCTCCATAGAGGGCTTTATGGCTGTTGATGGAGACCACACTGATTTATTTGTTGCTTAGTCATCAGCCAATGAGAAAATTAACTTTTTGGTACTTCACATGAATCATCAGAACAGATCAATGCATTATTTGGAGATGTGTTTTGAACGTTCTCTTCTTCTTCACGTTCTTCATCCGTTTTCATGCTTGCAACGGCTTTGGTTAAAACCTCTTTCATGACTTCAACAGGTTGAGCACCTGCCAAGGCAACACGTTGATCGAACACAAAGAAAGGAACACCTGTCACCTTTAACTGATCACGTGCAACTTCTTCATCGTATTTCACGAATTCAGAAAACTCATCTGAATTCAGTACGTCTTCAACTTGATTTGGATTCAGTCCAATTCGAGCAGCAACATCTTCAAGTGTTTCACGTTCACCGATTGCTAAACCTTGAGTCATATAGCTATAGAAGAATGCTTCTTTCGCTTCATTTCCTAAATTCAAGCTTTGAGCCAAGTGAATAATCCGGTGAGCATTAAAGGTATTGCCTGAATTGGCATTTTCCCAATTAAACTCAATCCCTTCTTCTTTTGCCATCGCTGCGATATTGCGTTGCATTTCTTCAACTTCAGCAATGCTACGATTATATTTTTCAGCAAGACGTTCAGAGTTGGATTTTTCTTGACGTATAGGTGCATCTGGATCAAGTTGATAGCTATGCCAAAATACTTCAAGCTCAACACCCGCTTGCTCAGCTGCTTTTTCTAGACGTTTTTTACCAATAAAACAAAAAGGGCATACTACATCTGACCAAATATCAACACGCATATTCTTTCTCTAAACCATAATCATTACGCATATAGTGTGGGCAATGAGATAAAAATTAAAGGGCTAAATCGGCAACACATCGTTTTATCTGTTTGATTGAATACATGATGACTCGATTTATTTGGATTTTTAGGGAGGCGTCTTGTTGATAGATTCGAAATAAATAATGTATTAAAGATAATAAGTTGTTTTTGTATGGTAAATAAGCGATAAATTATCAATAATTCAATGATATTATGAAGAATATATTCAACCTAGAACAAGTAAAAGTTAATAAGTGTGATGCATAACTAAATATTTCATAAAAGTGTTAAAATTATCATAACTTTATGATATAAAAGCCTAATTTTTAAAAGAGAAAGTCTATTGGCTGGATCTGCCTCAAGACATTAAAAAAACTGCTGAGTATTGGAGGTGCGTATGCGCCGCATCTTGATATTGATTACGCTCTTGATTCTGTCTCTGTGTGGGTATTTTTTCTATCAGGATCATTTAAACAATAAAGTATCAGACCAAAAAGTGTTTGATAAAGTCATGACTGAAAAAATGGAAACTTTGTATGTCCAAGCCAAAAATTGGAAAAAGCCGATTACATTGGATGTTGAAGATGATCGCTTAGATGGTGATTATAAAATCATGTCTGAATTTATCCTGAGCTATTGGGTGGATAATATTGAGGCGCGCAATAGCTATTTACGTCAGTTGGATGGAGCAGAATGGGATCAATTTCTCAATATTGCACGTTTAGATCAAGACCGGCAGCAAGCATACCAACAAACCAAGTCGATGCTGAATACTGTACGTAAGTCCACAGATGAGTTTCAAGCGAAGAATAAAGCCATTACTGAAAAAGCCATTGCTGACGTTGAAACGCTTCAGGTCAATACAAAGCTGAAACAAGCCATGTTGGATAAACTCAAGTTGACTCGTGATGCAAGCAATGAGGTGGCGTTATTGCATATCGAGCTTGAAGTTCTTAATCGCGCAGAAGAAATGTTTGAAATGTTAAAATCTAAAAAATGGGTTAAACAAGATAATCTGATTTTGTTTGAGCAAGATGAAGATGTGCGCAAGTTCAATGTGTTGTATGCAGAAGTGATTGAGTTCCAAGCTCAGATTGAGGAACTGAAAAAGCAAAACGCTTCAGTTTTTGAATCTGATGAGGAGACTTCATCACAAGCCGTTTTGAATTCACAGGTGGCTTCCTAATCGAACTCAATGATCAAATGAATTTCACTATCTTTAGTTCAATATCCCTAGTTCAATGCATATGGCTAAAAATAGATCGAAAGGTGATGGTCAACTTTATAGAGTTAAATATTGTGATTAAATTAATCACACGATTGTTTTGACTAAATTGTTTAATATAAACGCCAGTCAAATGAGGCTAATTTTTGAAGATTTAAATTTTTTTTCAATCAAGTATGAGTTAAATATCAAATTCCTAGTAAAACGTGAGTGTCTTAAATTTCATATTCTTAAAGCTTATAGACTAAACAGCAAATGTTTCATTGAGTTATTATGCTTATAGTTTCTGCGACACATCTATCGCCTGTCTTTTTAGATCGGCTTTTCAGTGATGCCTACAAAAGATCATTATCCGCATGAAAAATATTGCTGTGCTTTGGCTGGTTGTTTTTATTCTTTCATCGTTGTCGATTGCCTATACGCATGAATGGATGATTAGCCCAGTTTGGATCATCAACATCATCACCGCATACTCTTTGATTCAAAGTCGAAAAGTAATCAATAGCACACTGTTCACTTTGTTATTTTCATTCAGTTCTATTTTTATCGCGTCTTTTCTCTTTGATCGAACAAAACCCATTGATTTTAAAGTACTACTGAGCTTGATTAGTACGGTTCAAGTGATGACTTTTATGTGGGTGTATTACTGGATTGCTGAGCGTGCATCACAGTTTAAGTATTACCTCACTTTTGTGATTACTTTTTCAAACATTATCAGTGCTGCGGTCGGTGCCGTACTGTTCATGATGATCTTTGAATTCGGCTTAAATTATTACGAATTTTTGGATTATTTTCTGGAACAGTTTGCGACAGGCATGAGTGTGATGTGCATTTTGTATGGCATGAGTCACTGGAAAAATATTGCTTGGACTGATTATGCGTTGATTGGATTGGCATGGGTGATTCAGTACCTTATTTCGACTGATCCGATTTTTTATGCGTGTTTTATTTTTCCATTTTTGATGTGTTATTTCATTTTTAAATACAAGCTTCGAGAGTTTAGTTTTCTGATCGGGCTGATGTGTTTTGTGTGTAGTGTCTATGTCTCTTTACCGCTGGCAGGCGAATATTGGACAGCATTTGAAACGCATATGTTGTCACGTCTCAGTTCGTATCGACTGGCATTAGGATGTTGTCTCATTATTTTCCTCTTTGTTTGCGAAATTTCTTTGAACAATAAGCGCTTAAGTTCAAGCTACGAACGCCTGATGTTTAGAGATGAACTTACAGCGCTGAAAAATAGACGTTATGTGCATGAAAAAGTCCTCACAGATGAACATTTCAAAGCAGGCTATCTGTTACTTATAGATATCGATAACTTTAAAAAAGTGAATGATCAATATGGTCACTATGTCGGTGATTTGGTGATTAATCACATCACATCAATTCTTCGTCAGTTGCAGATTAAGCGGAGCATGATTGCACGTTGGGGTGGGGAAGAGTTTTTGTTCATGGTGCCTGATGCGACAGCTCAACAATGTCGTGACACTTGTGATGCGATTCTCATTGCCTGTCAAAATCAGCCCTTTCGCTATAAAGGCGAGCAGATTGAGATTACCGTCAGTATTGGTGCAACGGTGTTTAATCAGTTTAATACCGATACACATATTGGGTTATTGCAACGTGCAGATCAGGGGTTATATAGCGCGAAAGCCAATGGTAAAAAGCAGTACGTTTTTAATCATTGATCATTCTTAAGCATTAAAGTTTGAATGATATAGAGGGTGCGAGAGAGCTCCCTTTTTCAATCGTGCTATCTGTACTATTCCAATCGTGATTACATCATAATCAGGTTTATCTCAATATTCTAAGCAGGAAGAGTTGAGCAGAGCTTGAGTCATTACCGCTTTTATAGATTTGTGAGCTGTCCCACCGTTTATCTGAGCTTACGTGAATCATGGTTATGATTGTTGTAGCCTATTTAATAGATTATTTTCTATTCGGCATTCTCCCGATGGCTCGATGTGTTTTGAGTTATTCTGATCAAGAGGTCAGCTTATGAATTTTTCTAAATTTTGTTTGATTCTCAGCGTTGTCGCTTCTATCCCTTTTAGCTTTGCGCAAGCTGAGGAAGTTGCGAGCCTGCCGTCGATTCAACTGATGGCAGATGATGACTTACGTGATGAAGTCGTGACGACGGTGACGCCTTTTCAAGAAGACAAGAAAGTACGTCAAGCTTTACAACATCAGGTAATCAAAAAAGAACAGGATATTCAAAATGCTGCTTTAGAGCAAAGTTCACCTGCCATGAATATTCAACCGAAAACACCGATGCCTGATATGAGTCAGTTGACGCCTTTACAACAAGAGTATGTGTTGAGTGTGGCGGCAGGTTTTAAATCGGCTGACCCAAGTTCTGGAATATTTAAGATACTTGAGCCATTGGGCATTGATCGCGAAAAAGCTTTGGATCATATACAGCATGGTGGAGGCGCGATTCAAATTATGTTTGATGAGCAACGGTTGAATCAGTTGTTTGGTGATCAATGGCGTGGTGGGGTGAAATGAAATAGAGGTGCCTGTTTATCCTCTAAGTTATTTAAATTTAAAAATAAATTAGTGATTTTTATAGTTGAAAGTACTATATTTGTTCTAAATTTAACCGTAATTTGGTTGGGATAAAATGCTTGTACAGCAGTTATTTAGAGATATTAATTTAGCAGACCCTTTTTTTGATAGTCTAAAACAAGATTATAAAGAATTTACAGATTGGTTTAATAAAAAAGCTAATCAAAATGAAAGTGCCTTTGTATTTTATTTGGATAAAAAAGTTGATGGTTTTATGTATTTGAAGGTTGAAGAGGAAGAGTTAAATGAAGTTATTCCTAATAAGCCTTGTAAACGTAGATTAAAGGTAGGAACTTTAAAAATAAATGCACATGGCACTAAACTAGGTGAAAGATTTATAAAAAAAGCTTTAGATTACTTAGTCTATTGTAATTTAGACGAAATATATTTAACTGTTTTTGATCATCACGAAGGTTTAATAAGACTAATTGAAAAATATGGTTTTGTGAAAGAAGCAACTAAAAATACTATTAATGGTTGTGAAGGTGTTTACTTTAGAAGATTAAATAATAAAGGGAATTATAATATTTATAATTCTTACCCTATAATAAATACGATCAATAATAGAAAGCACCTATTAGCTATTTATCCTCAATACCACTCAAGACTGTTACCTGATTCAATATTGAAAACTGAAGATGACAAGGAAATAATAAAGGATATTTCGCATACTAATAGTATTCATAAAATTTATTTATGTAATATGAAGCATATTGCATCTGTAAGTATAGGGGATATTCTATGTATTTATCGAACTACTCCAGAAAAGGGTAGGGCGAATTATTTATCTGTAATAACAAGCTTATGCGTGATTGAAGAATATAAACATATCAGCGAGTTTACTGTAGTAGAAGATTTATTGAAGTATGCTTTACCTTTTTCAATATTTACTGAAAAGGAGTTACGAGATTTATATCGTACTCAACAATATCCATATATAATTCGTTTTACCTATAATGTAGCTTTACCTAAGCGAATTATTCGTAAAGATTTAATTGAAAAGATAGGGCTTAATGCTTCGTCCTATTGGGGGAGTTTTGAAATTACAAATGACGAATTCCTAAAAATTTGTAAATTAGGTGAAATAAATGAGAATCTTATTATCAATTAAACCTGAATATGCAAATAAAATTCTATCAGGTGAAAAGTGTTTTGAATTTAGAAAAACACTACCTAAAAATCCTAACGTTAAAACAGTTGTCATTTATGCAACAAAACCAATTGGGAAAGTCGTTGGGGAATTCGAGATAGATGATATTGTCAGTCATGCACCTAATGAGCTCTGGGAAAAGACGAAAGATCAAGCAGGTATTAGTAAAAAATTCTTCTTGGAATATTTTGTAGATAAGAAAGTAGCTCATGCTTTTAAAGTGGGATTAGTTAAATCTTACGATAAGCACCTGAATATAGAGGAATTTTGTAATAAAAAACTTCCTCCACAATCATTTTTCTATATTTAAAAAAACCCCGCAATAAGCGGGGTTTCTTTTTATCAAACTATTTAAAAATTAAACACGTTCGATCACTGTCGCAATACCTTGACCTAGACCGATACACATGGTCGCAAGACCGAATTGAGTATCTTGCTGTTCCATTACGTTTAACAACGTCGTTGTAATACGCGCACCAGAACAACCCAATGGATGACCCAAAGCAATCGCACCACCATTTAAGTTAATGATGTCTTGCTTGTCATAAATCCCCAAACCTTTCATTACAGAAAGACCTTGAGCAGCAAACGCTTCGTTCAATTCAATCGTTTGAATATCACCGATGCTTAAGCCAGCACGTTTCAGCGCTTTCTGAGTCGCAGGCACAGGACCATAACCCATAATTGCAGCATCACAACCTGCAACCGCCATAGAGCGAATCACAGCACGAGGCTTAAGACCTAAAGCTTGAGCACGCTCGTATGACATAAGAAGCATTGCAGACGCACCATCAGACAATGCTGAAGATGTTGCAGCAGTGACTGTACCGCCTTTCGGATCGAATACAGGACGTAACGCTTTAAACGCTTCAAGGTTTGCATCAGGACGAATCACTTCATCGATATCGCAAAGTTGAAGTTTACCTTCAGCATCATGACCTTCAATGCCAACGATTTCATTTTTGAAACGACCCGCTTCAGTTGCAGCCCAAGCACGACGGTGAGATTCAACACCGAACGCATCTTGTTCTTCACGCGTAATGCCGTTCATACGACCTAACATTTCAGCGGTTAAGCCCATCATGTTAGACGCTTTTGCATAATGCTTAGAGGCTTGAGGGTTTAAGTCAATACCGTGCATCATGCCAACGTGACCCATATGCTCCACACCACCGATGATGAACACATCACCTTGGTTGGTTGCAATTTGAGCCGCAGCAGTATGAATCGCTTGCATAGAAGAACCGCATAGACGGTTCACCGTTTGACCTGCAACAGTCTTTGGTAAATCAGCCAATAACACGATGTTACGACCAATGTTCATGCCTTGTTCTAGGGTCTGGTTGACACAGCCCCAAATCACATCTTCAACTTCATTCGTGTCAAACTGGTTACGAGCAACCAAAGCACGTACGAGTTCAGCAGATAAATTGTCGGCACGGACGTTACGGAACATACCATTTTTGGTTTTACCCATTGCTGAACGCACGCCATCAACGATGACAACGTCACGTGGATTTAAAGTAGCCATTCACGTTGCTCCTTAACCGTAGAATTTTTTGTTGTTAGCAGCCATGTCACGCAACAATTGTGGCGCTTCATAAGCCTTACCTAAGTGTGCATATTTGTCGCAAAGCGCAACGTATTCAGCCACACCTGTTTGGTCGATATAACGAGCAGGACCACCGCGGAAAGGCGGGAAACCAATACCCATAATCATCGCCATGTCTGCTTCCGCAGGTGTAGCCACAATGTTGTCTTCTAAGCAACGAACGGTTTCGTTACACAGCGCAATCATCATACGGTCAATGATTTCCTGAGCATCAAACTCACGTTTTTCACCCGTCACCACTGGCGCAATCACGTCATAGGCAGTCGCATCGACGGCTTTGGCTTTTTTGCCTTTACGGTCAAGTTCATACTTGTAGAAACCAACGTCGTTCTTTTGACCCAAACGTTTTGCTTCATACATGGTTTGAATTGAACCTTTGAAACTTGGTTTCATACGGTCTGGGAAGCCTTCAGCCATCACTTCTGCACCATGAACACCGGTATCAATACCGACCACGTCCATCAAGTAAGCAGGGCCCATCGGCCAGCCGAATTTTTCCATCACTTTATCAATTTGCTGGAAATCAGCACCATCTTTAAGCAATAGATCAAACGCACCGAAGTAAGGGAACAACACGCGGTTCACAAGGAAGCCCGGGCAGTCGTTGACTACGATTGGGGTTTTACCCATTTTTTGAGCCAGTACCACAGTCGTTGCAATCGCTTCAGCAGATGTTTTCTCACCACGGATCACTTCCACCAACGGCATCATGTGAACAGGGTTAAAGAAATGCATACCGACGAAGTTTTCAGGACGTTGTAAGGCTTTGGCTAAACGTGTGATTGAAATAGTCGAGGTATTCGATGCGATAATCGTGTTTTCACGCACTGATTTTTCAGTATCTGCAAGCACGGCTTCTTTGATTTTCGGGTTTTCTGTGACCGCTTCAATCACAATATCCACTTCTTTAAACTCATCTAAGCTTAAAGTCGGACGGATACGCGCTAGGGTTTCCCCCATTTTTGCCGTAGTCATTTTTTTGCGTTCAACTTGTTTGGTCAACAGTTTGTTCGCTTCAGCCATACCCAGTGCAAGCTGAGGGTTACCAATATCTTTCATGATGATAGGTGTGCCTTTGCTCGCCGCTTGGTAAGCAATACCACCGCCCATGATCCCCGCGCCAAGTACTGCCGCTTGGTTGACAGGATGTGCACCTTTTTCATGTTTTTTCGAGGTTTTCTTCACCACTTGGTCGTTTAAGAAAAGACCAATTAAGGCACCTGCTTGTGGCGTTACTGCCGCCTTTGCAAAATGTTCAGCTTCTAGGCGAAGTGCGTCATCACGACCCAAACTTGCACCCGCTTGAAGAGCATCGAGCAGGAGTTTTGGCGCAGGGTACTGAGCTGGATTGGCTTTCGCCAGCACCACACCACGAGATGAGTTAAATGCCATCATCTGTTCAAGTGGACCCAGTTTGATTGGATCTAATTTTTCTTGGCGTTTTGCTTTCCAGTCTAAACGGCCCGCAATCGCTTGTTTGACCAAGTCAACAGCAGCGTCTTGCAGTTTGTCCGCAGCAACCACAGCATCTACCGCACCGTCTTTCAGCGCAGCATCAGGGCGTTTAGGATTGGCCATTGCCATCCATTCAACTGCATTGTCAATACCAATCACACGGCTTAAACGAACGGTACCACCAAAGCCCGGCATGATACCGAGTTTAATCTCAGGTAAGCCGACTTGAGCCACTTGTGACATGACACGGTAGTCACACACCAAGCACATTTCAAAACCACCGCCCAATGCCATACCATTGATGGCAGCGACTTTCGGAATGTTTAAATCTTCAAAGCTGTTGAAAATCTCATGAACCGGCATTGCCCATTCCACGATTTTGTCAGCGCCTTGCGCGAAGTTTTCACCAAATTCTGTGATATCGGCACCAACGATGAACGTTGATTTGCCTGAAGTAACGATAAGACCTTTAATCTCAGCGTTTGATTTGACAGCAACAATTGCCGCTTTGAGATCTTCAATTGTTGCGCGGTCGAATTTGTTAACCGACTCACCTTGTAAGTCAAAGCGGAATTCTGCGATTCCGTCCGAAAGCATTTGGACGGTAATGGCATTGCCAGCGTGGATCATGCCCTGATCTCCTTTTTTTGGAGGACTTCTAAGTTGATGTTTTGAAGCGTGTGCGTATGTCCTGCGCACATGTATGCTTCGCTAATCTTACGATAACTATATCCAAAAAGAACATAACAAGTTGTATCAAGCCGTGACGCAAGGGTCATCTATTTTTATCTAGCTTTCCTTTGGTATTGTCATGCCTAGAGCAGCTTTAAAATGGGTATACGATATGAAGTTTTTGTTTCAATTAAAATTTTTATCATATCCCTTGTTTAATATAGGGGGTATAAACCGAAAATCAAGCTCAAACTAAATAAAATATAATTGTCAAAAAGGTCAATTGAGTTCAATACAGGCTGAGATTGTGTTTTAAACCGATTTCACAATGATCTTATGGCGATAAAAGCGGTGTCCAATCATTCATTCCATCAAAAGGTTTGAGCCAAAGTCTATGTACCAAGTTTTTGACCAAAGGAGTCAGCCACTCATAATCAGGATGAACTACAAAATGATACGCATAATGATGTGCTGAGATTGATGAGAGAGCTGATCAATAATTCAGTACATTTTTTATCATTTATGACTGTGGTTCAGGTATGATTTGTTCATTAAGGCTTTTGGGGAAGGGCATTGCAGGTATTTTATTCTAAGAAAGATTGGTGGGTATTGGCATTTCTAATTTGCATGACAGGCTTATTGCTTCAACTGTTGATTACCATGTTCACCAAAGGGACAGCCTACCAGTTTCCAGTGCATACCGCGGTTTATGTGATCACCATCTTGATGTTGTGGTGGCCCATGTTCAATACCAAATATACAGTGAACGCGGGTCAACTTCAGATTCGTTGCTTATTTTTGACGTGGCATATTCCATTAGCAGATATTCAACGTGTCTCTGAGACCAATAACTCAGTGGCTTCACCTGCATTGTCTTTGGATCGACTCAAAATTGAATATTTGAAAGAAGGAAAGCCTAAATTTATTTTGGTTGCACCACGGAATAAAGCAAAGTTTTGTGAGGCGATTGGACAGAGTCTTTCCACCTAAAAGTGTATTCAAAGGACTGATCCCTACTGTTAGGCTAAGTTCATATGGATAAAGTATTTGTACTCTCTAGGCTTAAGTTAAGCTGATCTAGTGGCTGATTCAGTTTATCGCCCTAAAAAATAACATTTCAACTCTGCGTCATGATTTGTCCTATATATAAATGTAGGGCTTGGAAATGTGGCTAAATTGCCCCATCATCTAAACATCTCCAATATTTTAAAAGCCGACAGTGAACGAAAACGCACGAGATAATATTGAAAAGATTTTAGCCAATATGACCACTTTGCCAGGTGTGTATCGCATGCTGGGAAAAGAGGGTGAATTGCTCTATGTGGGTAAGGCCAAAAATCTCAAAAATCGTGTATCGAGCTACTTTGTTAAAAATATCGAGCATCCGAAAACCTTAGCATTGGTTTCACGTATTTATGATATTGAAACCTTAGTCGTGCGTTCTGAAACCGAAGCCTTATTGCTCGAACAGAACCTGATTAAACTGCATCGTCCGCCGTATAACATCATGCTGCGCGATGATAAGTCCTACGTTTATATCTTCGTGTCCAGTGACAAACCTTATCCACGTATTGCCAGTGGGCGAGGCAAAGGCAAACATCAAGTCGGTAAATTCTTTGGACCCTATCCAAGTGCATATAATGCTAGAGATACCTTGGTCGTGTTACAAAAATTATTCAATGTACGCCAGTGTGAAAATAGCTATTTCTCACAACGTAAACGACCGTGTTTGCAGTATCAAATTAAACGCTGTTCGGCTCCTTGTGTTGGGCTGATCTCACCTGAAGACTATAAAGAAGATGTCAATAACTCGATTCGTTTTTTACGAGGCGATACCAAAGAGTTGAATCAAGAACTGATTTCAAAGATGGAAGCCGCTGCGGAAGCCTTAGAGTTTGAAAAAGCCGTGTTTTATCGTGATCGAATGGCGTTACTTCGGGATGTGCAGACGCAGCAAGCGATTTACACAGTTAAAGGTGAGGCTGATATTCTCGCGATTGCGTATCAGGCAGGGGTGACCTGTGTGCAAATTATGCATGTGCGGAATGGCAAAATGTTGGGCGGGAAAAGTTATTTCCCGGATATGTTGGGCGATGATTTGGGGCAAATGCTGGCAGACTTCATTGCTAACTTTTATTTCCAAGTGGCAGATGAAATACCGAATGAATTGATCGTGAATGTAGAGCTGCCGGATACCCAAGAGTTAGAACAAGCTTTACAGCAAAATTTTGAAAAGAAAATTCAAGTTAAACACAAGGTCAGAGAAACACGCGCCGAATGGCTTGAACTTGCTACCATGAATGTTCAGCATGCGATTAAAGGTCAATTGGCAAATCACTTTGAGTTGAATGAACGGTTTCATCAGCTTGAACAGGTGGTGGGACGCCCGATTGATCGGATTGAGTGTTTTGATATTTCACACACCATGGGTGAAGCCACGATCGCCTCATGTGTGGTGTTTGATAGTGGCGGTATTCGTAAACGTGATTATCGTCAATTTTCGATTGAAGATATTACAGGTGGCGATGACTATGCAGCTATGCGCCAAGCGCTTACGCGACGTTATAAAAAAGCCATGCTTCCCGATTTGTTGTTGATTGATGGTGGGAAAGGTCAGCTTCATATGGCCATGGATGTCATGAAAGATCTGGGACTAGATGCATTTATGATTGGGGTATCTAAAGGTGAAGGGCGTAAACCCGGCTTAGAAACGCTCCACTTTACCGATGGCACTAAGATTCAACTGCCAGAAGATCATAAAGCCTTACATTTGATTCAACAGGTTCGAGATGAAGCCCATCGTTTTGCGATTACCAAACACCGTGCGAAACGTGATAAACGCCGTGGACAGTCTGTTTTAGAAGCGATTCCGGGGCTAGGAGCCAAACGCCGTCGTGATTTGTTGACTCATTTTGGTGGCATACAAGGGGTGTTAAAAGCCTCTGAGAATGATTTGAAATTGGTCCCCGGCTTTGGGGATCTGTTGGCAAGAACCGTTTATAAGGTATTGCATGAGTGAGTCAGCATCGTTTGAATGGCTTGAAACAGCTTTAAAACTGACTTTGAATACTTTGGAATCTTAGAAATTTATGAAATATCACGCCCATGTCTATTTTGATTTAAATCAAATTCAGAGCATCGAATTATTGTATTCCCAGCTCCAGCAAGCGTTTGGTGAAAACGTCAGATATGGTCGAATACATCAAAAAATGGTGGGTCCACATACCAAGCGATGTTTCAACTGGAGTTTGATCAATTGATCTTATCGCAAATAAAAGCCTCACTCAGTTCCAATGATCTAAATTTATCAGTATTGATTCATTCTTTATATGAGGATGCATATTTGGCACATACTCAAGGTGCTGAGTGGTTAGGAGAGCCTTTGGCATTAAACTTGGCTATCTTTTCATAAATTTTTAAGCTTATAAATATTCAGATTTACACATGTTCAAGCTCTATATAAATGTTTTGCATTGAATAAAAGTGCTGAGATTTGCATAAATGTTCATTGACGCTTGAGTCATTGATCATTTACCTCGCTATGCTTTTAAACCATGCTCGAAAAAATGAATTCGATTGAGCATGTGAGATGCCTTTAAGTCAATTATTCAATGACCTAGAACACAAGGAATGGGTGGATATTCCGCAGGGTTGGTTGCAAGGTAGAACCATTTATGGTGGTTTAGCCACTGCGATGATGTTGCACAAATCTATATTTGTGGTGGACGATCCGCTGAAACGCTTATTGACGGTGAGTGTCACCTTTGTCGCACCCGTTCAGCAAAAACCGGTCAAGGTGACGGTTGAAATTCTAAGACAGGGCAAATCTGTTACCTCTATCGAAGCACGCCTCTGGCAAGACGATCAAGTGATGAGCATTATGCTAGCAACGTTTGGTTCTGGACGCGAATCAACGCTGAATGTGCATCAACAGCGACCTGCACCACAATATCCTCAGCCAGAGCAATTAAAAATTTTGCCGTATCATTCACTCATGCCCGAGTGTTATCAAAATTTTGATTTAGTTTGGGCAGAAGGTGGCTATCCATGTACAGGAAATGAGCAAGCTGATTTTGGTGGATTGTTTAGGTTTACTGAAAAGTTGTTTAGGCAGGGGAAAATGAGTTCAGCTGAATTTTTAGCACTTTTGGATATCTGGCCTGCTGGTGCATTCACGGTATTAAAGACCCCTGCGCCGGGGAGTTCTTTGTCTTGGTATGTAACATTGTTAAACCAAATCGATTTTCAGCGTTTAGATTGGTTTAAATATAAAGTATTTACGGATTATGCTGAAAATGGCTACGCGACTGAATATGCACATATTTGGGATGTGAATGACCGCTTAATCGCCATTTCTAGACAAACGGTGACTATCTTTGCCTAGTCGACAGCGGATAATGAATCGTTTAAAGTAGGCGAATTAAATATCTATGCTCAAGTATATTGCTGAATTTAAAGCAGTAGGGGACAAACTGGCGGTGTCTATGTCTACAGGTCGTATCCTGAATATTCCAAATATCTTGACGCTAGCACGTATTGCGTTGATTCCTGTTTTTTTAGTGATTGCATACTGGCCACCTGCGATTGGCGCTGATCAGGAAGGCAGTATGACGCGTCATATTGTTTTAACTACGATTTTTGTGATTGCAGCAGTCACGGATTGGTTCGATGGTTATTTGGCTCGCACGCTGAATCAGACTTCAGCCTTTGGTCGTTTCCTTGACCCTGTTGCGGACAAGCTCATGGTGGCTGCGGCCTTAATTGTCTTGGTGCAATGGGTTCCCACCATTTCGATGGCATTTGCTGCGATTGTGATTATTTCACGTGAAATCACGGTGTCTGCTTTGCGTGAGTGGATGGCGGAGTTGGGCGCACGGACCAATGTGGCAGTTTCTACAGTCGGTAAATATAAAACCGCCTTTCAAATGATTGCGATTTCAGTGTTCTTGTTGAACTGGCCACCTTTAGAAATGGTCGCATATGGTTTGCTTTATACCGCTGTGATCTTAACGCTTTGGTCGATGTTTATTTATCTAAAAGCGGCATGGCCATATTTGAAACAGCCTTGATCTTAAAACAACTCCATATTGAAAAGCGCCATAAGGCGCTTTTTTATTCATGAATTCATTCAAAACAACACTTAAAAAAAATATGATTAAACTCAAAACATCCAAAATAATCGCTTATGCTGGACTATTAATTTCATTTAGTGGTTTAGCGCAGGCCAATGAAAATGAAAGAACGGCTGAATATTTGCATAATTATGGCATCGCATACTGTTTATCAAACTCAAAAATCTATACATATGAGGCAGGTATTGCACAAGGTGGCTATTTTCAAGTCGGTCATCATAGTATTGAGGCACAGAGCCATATTCAACACTACATTGATCAGCAATTAGAAATCGAATTGCAGGGATATCAAGATTCAAATATCAAAGCATACTTAATGCGCTGTTTAGAAATTTCCTATTCGAAAGACTATCAAGAGCAAGTCAAACTTGCTCTTGAATTACGGATCTTAGAGTAAACGTTGACTCATCTTGGCTGGGATTAACTATGCGTTTCTTCATCGCCATCATCTTCAAAGGTTTTGGCAATTTTTTCGATATTTAAGCTCTTTGCCATCGCATCAAAGATTTGTTTATACACGCCTTCTTGGCGGTAAAGTTCATTATGCTCACCATGTTCTGCAATTGCTCCCTCTTTCATCACATAGGTGTAATCGGCATCAATAATCTGCGATAAGCTATGCGAAATAATAATCACGGTTCGACCTTGTTTGATTTGATCTAAGCTTTGTTTAATTTGTTCGGAGGCAATGGCATCAAGACTTGCTGTAGGTTCATCGAGGAAAATAATCGGTGGATCTTTTAAGAACATGCGTGCAATCGCGATACGTTGCTGTTGACCACCTGAAAGCTGTAAGGCATCAGATTCATAGCCTTCAGGCAATTGTAAAATTTGCTCATGAATCGAGGCTTTCTCTGCCGCCTGAATCACTTGTTCTTTGGTTGCATCCATTTTTCCATAGCGAATATTGTCTAAAATCGTGCCTTGAAAAATATGATTTTTCTGTAAAACCAGTCCAATATGATCACGCAAATATTGGGTATCAATCTGATTGAGATCTACACCATCTAGTTCAATACAGCCTTGTTTTGGCTCATAAAATTTGTCTAAAAGACTAATCAAAGTTGATTTCCCCGCACCTGATAATCCAACGAGTGCAGTGATTTTATTGGGACGTATTTCCATGCTGATGTCTTTTAAAGCATGATGACCATTCGGATAAAAGAACTCGACATTCTTTAAGGTAAATTTACCTTCAATCTTAGGTTTCAGCGCACCACTGGGTTCGATTTGATCATCAGCTTCCAAAATTTTAAAGAAGCTCTCTGAGTAAATCATGGCATCATTGACTTCATCATAAATGCGGTGCAAAGAGCGAATCGGTGCAGAGACATTGTTAAACAGCAACACATGAAACATGATCATGCCGATGCTCATTTGCCCATCCAAAACAAAATAAGCGGTCAAAATGATGATCAAGACAATGCCGATCTGTTCAATAAAGGTCTTTACGCCGTCAAATAAAAAACTAATTTGACGCGTTTGCATTTGGTTGTCGGTCAGTTCTTTTTGCAGTTTGAGTTGTTTTGTGGATTCAATCGTTTCGCGATTAAAGGATTTAATCACGGTAATCGAGTTGATAATGCCTAAAATTCCTTGGCTTTTTTTCTCCCGGCCATCGCGCAGATTCCGTCGCCATCCACCGAGTTTTTGTGCTTGTTTGTAGGTGAGCCAAAAGTAAAGCGGGACAATCGTGGTTGCCACCAAACCAACATAGACATTGGCATAGTACATGAGCCCCAATGCAACAAATGCACTGGTAAATAAAGGTAAAATATCAATAAAAAAGATTTGAACCAAGCGCGTTAATGAGCCGATGCCACGGTCAATACGGGTTTGTAATTTTCCTGCTTGGTTGTTGTCTTCATTAAAAAAAGCCAAACGATAGGTGAGGAATTTTTCAATAATGCCTTGAGCCAAATCTTGAGAAACCAAGATCCGAAGCTTTTCACCGTAAAATTTTTGTCCAAACTGCACAAAGGCATTCAGAATCTCTTTACCGAGTAAAATGGCAGAAATGGTGATCAGAATATTCCAACCTTCAGCCAGCCCAAAACCATTTTCAACCAATTCATTGATACTATCGACCGCATACTGAAGCGTGAGCGCATTCACCTGAGCAGTAAAAGAACCGATTAAGGTCAAAATGAGGGTTGCGATGACCAGTAGGCGATAGGGGCGTACAAAAGGTCTGAGTTTTTGAAAGAGTTGCCAAAGATTCATAAGCGATTGTTTTTATTGTCTCAATGCGCTAAGTCTAAGCTTGAATGTTCGATGTCACAAGCACATACAATGTTTCAATTTGTCAGCTTGAAAATTGAATTAAAATCATGTGATGTCGATGAGAGTGAAGCTATGAATTTTGAATTATTTGCACCCGAGACTTCAGATAATCTTTTACCTCAAGATGGAATTGTTCAAGATTTTGGATTGATCTTAAATGCAGATGAAGCTCAGCAATATTTTGATTATTTTCACCAATATTTGGCTTGGCAAAATGATGAAGTCATTCTACATGGACAGTATTATCAAACTGCTCGTAAGGTAGTTTGGTATGGCGATGAGCATTACCAATATCATTACTCAGGTATGGCAAAACAGGCACATCAGTGGAATCCATTGCTTGTTAATTTAAAACAGCATATTGAAGAGTTAACGGGTAATTCATTTAATTCGTGCTTGGCTAACCTTTATGAAAATGGCTCACAAGGTGTAGGCTGGCATAGTGATGATGAGCCATCCTTATTGTCCGAGGCGGGGGGAGATACAGTTATTGCTTCGCTGAGTTTAGGGGCGACTCGAAAGTTTCGCTTTAAACATAAATTCCAAGAGAAACATGTCGATATGATGTTGGTCAGTGGTCAATTGATCGTGATGAAAGGGCAGACTCAAAAATATTGGAAACATATGATAGCCAAATCGACAAAAATCATCGAACCACGTATTAATCTGACATTTCGATATTTTTATCCCCGCTAAAACGGCTGATGTACATAAAAGCGGATTTAAAAAAGCATTCTGATGAATGCTTTGGTCATCTTAAATTACTCAAAAATGCGTTTAGACAACTAGGTTTTATAGGATTAGATTTCTTTAGAATAAAATCCTTTAAGGTTGAATCCCTTCAGGATTGCGATACCAACTTTCAATAAATAAAGCTGCCGCAATACTGTCCGCAGAGATGTTTTTGCCACGGCCTTGTGCTTGATAATGATCAAGTTCATCTCGGGCTTCACGTGTGGTTAAGCGTTCATCCACCATTTGCGTCGTGATGTTGGTTTGATGACGTAAACGACGTGCAAATTTACGAGCGCGTGCTGAAAGTTCAGATTCAGAATCATCCATGTTTAAAGGTAATCCGACCAAAAACAAATTGGGTTGATGCTGTTTTACGATTTTTAAAAGCGCATCCCAGTTTGGAATACCATCTTTCATTGGAAATAGCGCCAATGGAGTCGCACTTTCAATCAGTGATGACCCAACCGCCATTCCCATTTTTTGTGTACCAAAATCAAAAGCCATAATGAGTTGTGGCTGTGACGTTTCAGGCATGTCCAATCTCTGAAGATAACCAAGTCCGATCTATGCCAATTTTCTTAAAGGCAGCATCCCAGCGATCGTCATAAGGTAAGTTAAAAATTAAATCCATGTCAGAGTCGCAAATGAGCCAATCACCACGAGACATCTCTTCTTCCAATTGGTTTTTATCCCAACTGGCATAGCCTAAAGCAATTTGATAGCGACCAACACCTTCATTGTGTGCAATTGCATCTAAAATGTCTTTGGAAGTGGTAATACAGATGTTTTCACCAACAGCGATAGACGAGTGCCATGTCGGTTGACCGGTATGGAGCACAAAACCCGCTTCGGGACGTAGAGGACCACCTTGCAGCACTTCGTGTGGATGCACATGGTCTGCTTCGATGTCTAAGTCATTTAATAATTCTTTGACTTGAATCCCTGAAGGTCTATTGACGATGATTCCTTGAGCACCATCTTCATCATGGCGTGCAATATAGACGACAGTATTGGCAAAAAAGTCGTCGGCCAAATCTGGTGGGGCAATAAGACAACGGTGGGTCAGATACTGTTTGCTCACCTAGTGGCTTCTCCTGTTTTTATATTTGAGTGGGTTAATTTTTAGCTATCTGATTTTTAGCGTGTTTTCATTCAAAATACGCCAGAATTGAACTGAGGACAATGTATTTTATTTGATGGATCAGTCATTTATTCAATCATTGAATGAAATGCATTTGCTTATGTTTAAATTGAGCACTTTTCTTTCACATGTTGTTCATAAGGTCAGTGGCATATTTAAAACGAAGACGTCATTTGAGATGTAAATCAGCCCACTTGAAATTTAAGCTGTCTGAGCTGTCTTGCATGTTGTAATGTTGTTTCACTAATTTCAACGCCGCCGGTCATACGTGCAAGTTCTTGAATACGATCTTCTTCTTCAAGCGTTAGGATCGTACTGCTTGCAGGATCAGTTTGTAGTTTTTTAACTAATAGATGTTGATCAGATTGCGCTGCAACTTGAGCTTGATGGGTGATACATAGAATTTGAACATGTTCACCTAAACCACCGAGTAAACGACCGACAATCTCAGCCGTGCCACCACTGATACCGACATCAATCTCATCAAATACCAAAACTTCAGCTTCTGTCTTTTCTGCATTCATGACTTGCATGACCAAGGCAATACGGGACAATTCGCCACCTGAAGCGACGCGACCGAGCGGTTGTGCAGGGATGCCTTTGTTTGCAGTAAATAACAGTTGAATAAAGCTAAAACCTTCAGCCGATGGCTGCTCCAAAGGTTCAAATTTGAACTCAAAATAGGCTTCAGGGAGCGCAAGTTGTTTGACTTGCTCTGTGAGTTGTTTTGCCAGTGGTTCTGCCGCTTCACGACGAATATCATCCAGATATTGTGCTTTTTCCAAGAACATTTGATGCGACAGTTCAACCTGCTCAGCTAAAGTTTCAGGGTCTTCGAGTTGATTTAACTGTTCCAGTTCAGTATGCCAAGTTTCATATTCTTGCTTCAATGCTTCGGGTTGAGTGCGATATTTCCGTGCTAAACGATGGAAAACTTCTAATTGTGTATTCAGTTCCTCCATTCGCTCAGGGTCAAAACTTTGCCGATCAATGAATTGCTTCAGATTGGCACTGGCATCATTTAACTCACTTTGAGCATTCACTAAAGACGTATAAATTTCGGAAAGTTGCTCACTACGACCCGCATGGGTTTCCAAGCGACGGATGATAGAAGACAGTTCTTGGGTCAGGTTTTGCTCTGCTTCGTCTAAAGAATTGATGGCATAACTACAATCCAACATGATGTGCTCATGATGGCTTAAACGATCAAACTCTTGCTCCGTCTCTTTGTAATCAATACGAATGACATCTTCAAGTTCTTCAATTTGAAGATTTAAACTCTCTATTCGCTGTAAACGTGTGGTTTGTGCATCAATCGCAGCTTGATGCTGACGAATATTTTTTTGCCATGCGTTATAGCTGTCTTTGACCGCTTGAGTGTGCGAAGTAAAATTACTATAACGGTCTAACCAATGCTTTGGGTAAGGCGGTTCTAAGAGTTGTTGCTGACTGTGCTGACTATACAGTTGCACCAATAAGCGCCCAATTTTTTTAAGTTCCGACAAGCTACTTGGGCGACCATTAATCCACGCTTTACTGCGTCCTGTGGCAAAAATGACCCGGCGTAAATGAATTTCACCAGACTCATCATCCAGTTCATGGGTTTTGAGCCATTCCGCTTCGGGGCTGTGTTCTTGATAGCTGAAAACGGCGGTAACATCCGCTTTCTCAGAGCCATAGCGGACATAATTGGTATCGGTGCGTTCACCTAAACATGCCGATAATGCATCAAGCAATAACGATTTTCCCGCTCCAGTTTCACCAGTCAGGACGTTGAAACCTTGTTCGATATCGATTGCAAGGTTATCTGCTAGAGCAAAATTGATCAGGTTTAAGTGTGTCAGCATAAACGCATCCAAAGTGCGAGAGTGTTATTGCAAAGATAGTGAACTTTTGTTTTGGTAACAAGTCACTAAATATTCTAATATTCAATTAACTTGATAATTCTAACTTAAAAATAGCATGAAAATGAAACTACCTTTGCCGATTGCACCGGTAAAAAAGCAGAATAAACCACAAGGAGCCAGTGGTCTGAATAAAAAATTGGATGATGCTTCAAAAGCATTTCGTGCTGCACTGGCAAAAAATGATTTTGAAGAAGCCTATCAACAAATTTTGCCCGCGTATAAATTGGTGCCTCAGCATCCAACTATTTTGATGGATATGGCTTATACCGAATTGCGTCTGGGGCAATATGAAAAATCCTATAAACGTTATTTAAGCGCAATAGAACATAGTAAAAATGCTGTTGATACTAATATTTATGATGGTTTGACAGAGGTGTGCCATTTTTTAAAGAATCAAGAAGCACTTAAAAAATATGGTGGCTTAGCAATTGAATCAAAAAAGAAACAAGTTGCCAATCAGCCTAGGGTTGCTGAAATAACAGAACATCCGCCTGCTTTCAATCCGAGCCACCCACAAGAAAATATTATTGCTTATTCGTTGTTTGGCGCCTTGCCTCGTTATTGTGAAACATCCATCATCAACGTTGATCTCGCCAAAGAAATTTATCCCGAATGGACATGCCGTTTTTATGTCGATGAATCTGTACCAGAGAATGTCCTAAAGCGTCTTCAAGAAAAAGGAGCTCAAGTCATGCTGGTCAATGAACAGCAGAAAAAATTGTCAGGGCTATTTTGGCGTTTCTTGGTGATGGATGATCCAACCGTCAACTGTTTCTTGATTCGTGATGCTGATTCTTTAGTGTCTTATCGGGAGCGAGCAGCAGTGGATGAATGGCTCAATAGTAAAAAATGGTTTCATACCATGCATGACTATTATTCACATACTGAATTAATTCTGGCAGGGATGTGGGGTGGTTTTAATGGGGTGTTCAGCAATATTGAACAACATATTTGTGACTATATTGCGACCGGTAATTTTCTCGCAGCACGTGTGATGGATCAGCATTATTTACGCCATTGTATTTGGCCAACGCTTCAACACAGTGTATTGAATCACGACAGTCAGGGGTTTGATCAGGAGGCAGCACCATTTCCAAGCTATAGCAAACAGACTGATTTTGAAGATTTAGAACACTTTCATGTGGGCATGAATGAAGGTTCTTCACAAGTCTATGCGCAAGTGACTTTGCCGAATGCACGCTATGTAGAATGGGTGTTGAACGACGAACAGCAAAATGAGGTTTGTCGCTATGCTGCAGAGGTGCTTAGTACCCAACAAATTTTAGTGGAATTGCCAAGAAGCTATGCACGAAAACTGAATGCTAAGCAATGGAGTTTACACATGTATTTAGCCCAAAAGGATGATTGATTAGTTGTGAACTCGCATTTAAACTAGCTCAATTAAAATTCATACAATGCGCATTATTTGGAGAATACGCATGTCTACACAGTTTGATCATGTTTCTGTCTTAAAAAAATCAAATGTATATTTCGGCGGAACATGTATTAGCCATACTGTTCAGTTTGAAGATGGTACAAAGAAAACGCTTGGGGTGATTCTTCCAACTGAACAAGCACTCGTGTTTGAAACGCATGTACCTGAACGTATGGAAATTATTTCGGGTGAATGTCGTGTGACGATTGCTGATAATGAAGAGCATGAACTGTTCCGCGCAGGTCAGTCTTTCTATGTACCTGGGAGTAGCCGTTTTAAAATCGAAACGGATGATGTTTTAGATTACGTCTGCCATTTTGAAGGTTAAACCTTTTAAATCTGCTTTTAAGAAAATCGTTTCTCTGAATTTAGGCAAAGAAATTTCGACCTAAATCAGTTAAACTAGAATCCATATTAAATCCTGTAAAGTTGGCTTTGCGGGATTTTTCTTTTTTGTCGCTGTTCTCCTTTTTAAATTAAGTCACTTGAGGTTGTTCATGGCTAAGCCCGAATATTTTTATGGCGTGCATTCAGTTGAGTCATTATTGGAGTTAGAACCTGAACGTGTTTTAACTTTATTTGCTTTGAAGGGGCGTGATGATCAGCGTCTAAAACGTATTTTTGAATTGGCTGAGCCGTTTGGCGTCAGTATTCAAAAAGCAAGTCGCGATAGTTTAGAAAAATTGGCAGGTCAGCCTTTTCACCAAGGCGTAGTTGCTGCGGTTCGCCCACATCCAACATTGAATGAAGCGGATTTAGAAAAGCTGATTCAAGACAATAGCAACGCATTTTTATTGGCATTGGATCAAGTGACTGATCCACATAACTTGGGCGCATGTATTCGTACGGCTGCTGCAATGGGCATCCACGCTGTAATTGTAGCACGTGATCGTTCAGCAAGTTTAACGCCGACTGCACGTAAAGTTGCTGCGGGTGGTGCTGAAAAAGTGAAATTTATTCAAGTGACTAACTTGGCACGTACTTTGGATAAGATTAAGAAAGAGTTCAATGTTCGTGTTGTCGGTACAATGTTGGATGAAGAAGCATTACCGATTCATGAATGTGATTTGACGGGTCCAATCGCCATTATTATGGGTGCAGAAGACACAGGCTTACGCCCGATTACGCAAGCGCAATGTGATTATAAAGTTTATATTCCAATGCAAGGCAACTTACAGAGTTTGAACGTGAGTGTGGCAACAGGTATGGCACTGTATGAAGCATGTCGTCAACGTCAAGGTCAATAATTTAAGTTAAAGGTCAGTAATTTAAGTTAATTGAAAGACAATGACGTTGACTGAGTTAAAGGGTTTGATGTCATTGTCTCGATTGATTCTTTTGAGCAATACATTTTCATAATTAAGATTTATTTTAAGAGAACAGAATGATGATCCCGACACGTTACCAAGGTTATGCATTTGTAGCGATTACAATGTGTATTTGGGGAGGGTTCACCATCAGTTCTCGCTTAGGTGCGCTTTGGCATATCAGCCCTTGGGATATCACCGCATTACGCTTTATTCTGGCATTTTTGATTTTGATGCCCATTTTAATTTATAAAAAAGATACTGCCTTTTTACTTAAAAAAGAGCCATTTATTCTGGCTATGCTGGGTGGTGTCGCCTATTGCATCACTTGCTATAGCGCTTTTCATTATGTGCCAGCTGCACATGCTGCTATTTTTCTGAATGGCTTTATTCCACTGTGTACCGCCGTTGCGGGTTTGCTCTTATTTAAACAACCTTTCGATAAGCATATCTGGTTGAGCTTAAGCATTATGCTGTGTTCAATTATCGTGATGAGCTTTCTAATGTATCGCGCGACAGGCGTCGCATTTAGTTTTGGTGATGTGCTTTTTGTGGTCAGTGCAATGTGGTGGGGTGCTTTCACTGTTTTATTAAGACAATGGAGACTCTCCGCATGGCATGCCATGTCTGGGGTTGCGATTTGGTCTGCGGTTGTTTATGTGCCGATTTATCTGCTGTTTATTCCAAAACATTTAACAGCAGTTGAACCCCTACATTTGATCGGGCAAACTATTTTTCATGGCATATTTGTGGTGATTGTCGCCACATTGACCTATGTAGAAGCGATTAAACGTTTAGGTGCATTCAAGACCGGTAGTATCGTGACTTTGGCACCGTTTATTGCGGCGATTATTGCTGTACCGCTATTGGATGAGCCTTTAAGTGTTGCGATGATTTTTGGCTTAATCGGGATGGGGATTGGTGCTTTGCAGCCTTGGCGTTGGTTTCGTAAAGACAGTTTGACACAGCAAATCAGTCAACAAAAAAAACAGTCTGATTAGACTGCTTTTTTGATTCATGATTGCTATGTTAATCTATTGGGTACTTTGACTGAGCTGTAAATAATTCAGATGCAATTTTTGAAGTTCACTATACAGGTGCTCAAGATGACCATCATTGACAACGATATCATCAGCTAGGTCAAGCTTTCGATCCCTAGGCATTTGCGCTCGAATAATGTTTTCAATTTGCTCAATGCTTTGACCATCTCTTTGACTTGCTCTCTGGATTTGTAGTTCAATCGAGGCATCAATTAAAAGCGTTCGCTGAGTCAGTAGATGCTGATTGGTTTCAAATAATAGTGGTGAAACTAAAATCATATAAGGGCTGGTCGCTTGGTTTAATTGCTCAATAATAGATTGTCGAATTGCAGGATGTGTAATGTCTTCGAGCTGTTGGCGTGCAGAAGGGTGTTTAAAAATATACTCTCTTAAGGCTGGTCGATTGAGCTCACCATTTTCAAGCAAAACCCAATCACCAAATATGGATTGGATTTGAGTCAATGCAGGTTGACCTTTCTCAACAACTTCCCGTGCAACAACATCGGCATCAACGACATTGATTCCTTGACTTTCAAACCATTGGCTGGCAGCTGATTTTCCGCTACCAATACCACCTGTTAATCCTACAATCAATGTCATCGTATTCCCTATGCTTTGAGTAAGTTCTCGTTTAACCGCCCAAATAGACCTTCATAATTTGCTCACCCCAAAGAAATGCAATCCAACCTGCAATGGCAATATAAGGACCGAACGCGAAGGGTTGATTCTCTTTTTTAATTTTTAACAGAATGATTCCAATAATCGCACCTACTAATGAGGATAGTAGAACAATCAGTGGAAGCATTAATGGCCCCATCCATGCACCTAAGGCTGCAAGGAGTTTAAAGTCTCCATAGCCCATCCCTTCTTTACCTGTAATGATTTTGAATGCGTAATACACCACCCACAGACATAAGAAACCAATCACATAGCCCCAAATCGAAGAGGTCGGAGACGTGTAAATTGCATAGCTGTTAATGGCTAAGCCTAATGCTGCTAGGGGGAGGGTATAACGATCTGGTAAAAGTTGTGTATCAAAATCGATAAAGGTCAGCGCGATGAGCACCCAAGTAAGAATCAAACCAAACAGCATTTGGATCGTTGGACCTAATACAGCAACAACAACCAAGGAGCATACAGCGGTCAGCAATTCAATCAATGGATAACGAATGCTGATCGGGTTTTGACAAGATCCACATTGACCGCGCAGCATCAACCAACTGATCACTGGAATATTTTGAAACCAACGAATTTCAGTTTTACATTTTGGGCAAGTCGATGCAGGCTTGCTCAGTGTCAGTTTGGATCGGTCGATAATGGGTTGTTCTGGATGAAGTAGCATCTGACATTCTTGATGCCATTCTTGCTCCATCATTTTCGGTGTGCGGTAAATCACCACATTTAAAAAGCTACCGATACACAGACTGAGTAAACCTACTGCAAGATAAAGAGCAATAGGATTTTGAATAAAATAATCGATGATCTCGTACATTAAACCACAGAACCCATTTGGAAAATTGGAAGGTACATTGCAATCACCAAACCACCGACAAGGACACCAAGCACTGCCATAATTAAAGGTTCCATCATTGAGGTGAGACCATCGACAGCGTTATCCACTTCGTTTTCAAAGTGAGTTGCAACCTTATCGAGCATGGCATCTAGTGCACCAGATTCTTCACCAATCGCAACCATTTGGATGGCCATAGAGGGGAATAGATTCGTTGCACGCATGGCAAATTGAAGTTGCTGACCTGTAGAAACATCATCACGAATACGCATCACCGCTTCTTCATAAACAACATTATTGGTTGCACCCGCTGTAGATTGAAGCGCATCAATTAGAGGAACACCCGCAGCGAAAGTGGTGGATAAGGTACGGCTATATCGCGCAATGATGGCTTTATAGACCAAATCACCAAAGATAGGCGCTTTCAGTGCCATCTTGTCCAAAGTATCACGGAACTTTTTACTGCGCTTTTTAGTTTCCATGAACGCTGTGATGGTCAGGGCAATGACGATCAACAGTATAAACCAATATTTCTGAGTCCAATTTGACATACCAACGACCATTTGGGTGAAAGCAGGAAGCTCGGCACCAAATGAAGCAAACATTTCAGAGAATACAGGAACCACTTTAACCATCAAAATAACGGTTACGATTAAAGCAACCACAATCACGGCAATTGGGTATTTCATGGCTTTTTTAATTTTTTGCTTGAGTAACTCACTTTTTTCTTTATAGATCGCAACACGATCCAGCATAGTTTCAAGCGCACCCGATTGTTCCCCTGATTCCACCAATGAACAGAATAACTGATCGAAGTATTGTGGGTATTTTTTCAGTGCCCCAGCGAAGGTATTACCGCCTTCGACCTCACCTTTAATACCTAGTACCACTTCACGCATGGTGGGATTATCTAGACCCTCAGCCACAATCTCAAAGCTTTGTACTAAAGGCACACCTGCTTTCATCATGGTCGCCAATTGACGAGTGAAAATGGTGATGTCTAAAGTGGTGACTTTCTTTTTCATCAAACCTTCGAGAAGGTTTTTACGCTTTTCCCGAATATTTTTAATGGTAATGCCTTGCTTACGTAAGGTAACTTTTGCAAGTTGCATATTACGTGCAGGCAACTCCCCTTTAACTTTTGCCCCTTTACGATCAACCCCATCATAAGAAAAAGTTGGCATCATTTGCGCTTTCTTGACCGCCATAATATTGTCCTTTTTTAATCTTTTTTAATTATTCACTGGTCACTCGGTTAATCTCTTGTAAAGAGGTCAAACCACTGATCACCTTTTTAAGCCCTGAGCGACGAAGATTATTAAACCCCATTTTTTCAGATGCAGCTGCGATTTCTAGCGCATTTCCATCTTCCATAATAATCTTTGAAATCTCAGGAGTGACTTTCATGACTTCGTAAATACCTACACGCCCTTTATAACCTTCACGGCATTCTTCACATCCTACCGGTTGGTAAATTGTTAATTCAGGATCAGCCAAATCTTGTTCTGTGAAGCCCATTTCTAAGAGACTATTTTTAGGAACATCGACAGGTTTTTTACAGTGACTACACAATCTACGTGCAAGACGCTGTGCAATCACGAGATTGACTGAGGTTGCAATATTAAAAGAGGGAACCCCCATATTACGTAATCGAGTCAGTGTTTCAGGCGCACTGTTGGTATGCAGTGTAGACATGACCATATGACCTGTTTGCGCAGCTTTAATCGCAATTTCAGCTGTTTCTAGATCTCGAATCTCACCGACCATGATAATGTCTGGATCTTGACGTAAAAATGATTTAAGTGCAGCCGAGAAGGTGAGTCCAACTTTGGTATTGACGTTGACCTGATTGATGCCTTCTAAGTTAATTTCGACTGGATCTTCGGCGGTTGAAATATTCGCACTTTCTGTGTTGAGAATATTTAAGCCGGTATATAACGATACCGTTTTACCAGAACCTGTAGGACCTGTGATAAGCAACATACCTTGAGGTTTTTCTAGCGCATCCATAAACAATTGCTTTTGGTCTTCTTCATAACCCAAAGCATCAATACCCAGCATGGCACTCGATGGATCCAAAATACGCAGTACCATTTTCTCACCAAATAATGTGGGTAGAGCATTGACACGAAAGTCAATCGCTTTAGTTTTGGAGAGTTTTAATTTGATACGACCATCTTGCGGAACACGTTTCTCAGAAATGTCCATTTGCGACATGACTTTTAAACGCGATGCAAGACGGTTGGCCAGTTGAAGCGGTGGGTTGGCAATGTGTCGCAAAACCCCATCGACACGATAACGCACGCGGTAAGATTTTTCATAAGGTTCAAAGTGTAAGTCCGAAGCCCCCATACGAATCGCATCAACTAATAATTTATTGATGTATTTGACAATCGGTGAGTCTTCCTCCGATGGTTCGTCTTCTTGCTGAGTCGCGTTATTACCATCGCCACCGACCAAATCAACATCAAGATCTTCACTGCCAAAATCAAAGGTTGAGGTATCAGCAAAGCTTTTTTCAATGAGCTTCTCAAGTTTATTTGCTTCAACAATGACAGGCGTAACATTGAGTTTGGTATTAAATTTAATCGCATCAAGTGCCTCAATATCTGTCGGGTCACTGGTTGCCACGTATAACATTTGACCGCGTTGGTAGAGCGGGAGCACTTGATATTTGGTAATGAGATTAGAGTCTGTAATTTCTTTAGGCAATAAATCAGGGTTGAATGCATCTAAATTTAGATAAGGCTCACCAAATTCTTGCGCAACTAAAGCTGCAATGACACCTGGATTAATCTTAAGATGCTCAATCAGATAAGGAATGAGTTTCTTTTTATTTTTTCTTGCACCCTCAATGGCCGCTTGCATTTGTTGCGCGGTCAGATTTCCCTCATCCACTAAACGACGATTGAGCCCCGAAAATTTTGGTACATTTGGTTCTAATGTCATCACCAACACGCCTTAAATTCATTTTATAATTTGAATACGAAAATTATACGTTTCTTCTTCAATAATTCTATACTTAAAACAATTAATGTATACAGAAATTAAAGTAAAAGAATGACTCATGAATTATTTTTGAGATTATCTTTGCTCAAATACTGCTTTATTTTTAAAGATCAAATTTTTAATTAAGAATTGAGTGATATTAAAAATTACTTTAATTGGGGAAATTCCGTGTAGAATGTGCGCATTTTAGAAAGAAGGTTAGATGTATGTCGGGTTCGACAATTACTCCTTGGGTTGTAGGCAATTGGAAAATGAACCCAATGCAGGCTAATGCTCAACAATGGGTTGAAGATTTTATTCAGCTTTTACAAGAACAGGCGATTGACTCTCAAAATTGCCGTATCGGTGTAGCACCGACGACTTTGGCATTGCTGAATATTAAAAATCAACTCAAAAATAGCCCGGTTGATATCATGACAGTGGCTCAAGATTTATCTCGTATGGCAGGTACTGGTGCATATACAGGTGATGTCAGTGCAGAGCTATTAAAAGACAGTGAAATTGACTATGTCTTAGTTGGTCATTCTGAACGTAGAGAAATTTTTGGGGATCACCCACAAATTTTAAATGCAAAAATTAAAAATGCATTAAATGCAGGGTTAACTGTGATTTATTGTGTTGGCGAAAGCTTAGAGCAACGTGAGTCAGGTCAAGCAGAAGCTGTGGTTTTACAGCAAATTTGTGATATTGCTGCAGTAGTTGAAGCAGAACAGTGGAAAAACATTGTGATTGCATATGAGCCGATTTGGGCGATAGGGACAGGTAAAACTGCTTCACCTGATGATGCACAAAACATGCATGCGAAAATTCGTGAGGGTTTAACTCAAATTACATCCGAAGGTAAAAATACTGCGATTTTATACGGTGGTAGTGTAAAGCCTGAGAATGCAGTAGAGTTGGCAGCTTGCCCAGATATTAATGGTGCGCTTGTTGGTGGTGCGTCATTAGATGCAAAATCTTTTTATCAAATTGCTCACGCATTTGCTCAATCAAAATAATTAGGAGTGCAGCATGCAAACATTTGTGCTGGTGGTACATATTATTTTAGCTGTTTTAATGATCGTGTTGATTTTGGTTCAACATGGTAAAGGTGCAGATGCAGGAGCTTCCTTCGGTGGCGGTGGTGCAGCGACTGTTTTTGGTGCTTCGGGTTCAGGTAATTTCTTAACTCGACTGACTGCGATTTTGACAGCATTGTTTTTTATTACCAGTATTACGCTGGCAGTATTTGCAAAAAAACAAACCACAGATGCTTATGGCTTAAAAACTATTAATACCACTGAACAGGTTGAGCAAAAAACGCCTGAAACTTCGACAACTGCACCAAAAACTGCTGAGTAATTGAATATTTCCCTTTCATTTTGATGCTGATGCTACTAGAATGCGACACAGCTGCGGTGGTGGTGGAATTGGTAGACACGCTACCTTGAGGTGGTAGTGCTTTCGGGCGTGGGGGTTCAAGTCCCCCCTTCCGCACCAACTTATAATCCAGAACATAAGTTGGTGTATGTGGCTAAGTTTTCTGTTGTTGCGGGATGGAGCAGTCTGGTAGCTCGTCGGGCTCATAACCCGAAGGTCGTTGGTTCAAATCCAGCTCCCGCTACCAATCCTTTTTAAAGAAACAAACTTTTTAAAGGCAGTTTATTTTAAGCTGAGAAACATAATTTGTTATTTGTTGCGGGATGGAGCAGTCTGGTAGCTCGTCGGGCTCATAACCCGAAGGTCGTTGGTTCAAATCCAGCTCCCGCTACCAATCTTTTGGTGGATTTATTTTATAAAAATTTCAGCTCATCGGGCTCAACACTTTATAAAATCTCGAAGGTTGTTGGTGAAAATCCAGCTTCCGCTACCAACTTATTTAAGATACAAACTTAAATAAGCAACTTATTTCTAAGTTGAACGTAAATTTGTATTTGTTGCGGGATGGAGCAGTCTGGTAGCTCGTCGGGCTCATAACCCGAAGGTCGTTGGTTCAAATCCAGCTCCCGCTACCAATTTTTTAGAGTGATTGTGGTATCGTTATTTTATAAGAGTTTAGCTCGTCGGGCTCAACTCTTTATAACAGGGCGAAGGTCGTTGGTTCAAATCCAGCTCCCGCTACCAAGTTTTTTTAAAGAGTGGTTTGTTTTAATTTTAGGTATAATGTCTAAGCTAGGCTTTAAGCTTATTTGAATAAACAAAGGTTCTTGGTCTAAACCAGTTCCAGCTACTCATCTGATTAAGATGCAACTTAATCAGTCGAATATGAGTTATTTGTTGAAAAATGCTTCATATTTGGTTATAATTTTGCACGTTGATGCGGGATGGAGCAGTCTGGTAGCTCGTCGGGCTCATAACCCGAAGGTCGTTGGTTCAAATCCAGCTCCCGCTACCAAGTTTCTTAAAAGAGGCTCACAACTAGGTGGGCCTTTTTGCACAGTGGACTTTGGTTTTCTGTGCAATAATAGGGGCGATTTCGCCCTTTTTTGTTATCTATCGTGTAGTGTGGACATCAATTGGTCAAATTATCATGCTATCACTATAGTAAGTTTATTACGGTCGTAGGGCCGGTTGAATCCCACGGAAATGACGAGAGTAAATGAAGTTATCAAATAAAACCCAAACACTCCTAGACTTAATCACACCTGCAGTAGAAGCATGTAATGTTGAGCTCTGGGGTCTTGAATTTACAGCTCAAGGTAAACGTTCATTATTGCGTATTTTTATCGACAAGCCAGTAGGTGAGAATGAATCTGCTGAACAAGGGGTCATTACCGAAGAAGGTGATATTGAGCTTGGACGAGGTGTAGGTGTACAAGATTGTGTACGTGTTACACAGCAAGTTGGTGCAATTTTAGATGTGCATGATCCGATTTCAGGTGAATACGCTTTAGAAGTATCTTCACCAGGTTGGGATCGTCAATTTTTCCATTTGGCACAGATGGAAGCCTATGTTGGACAGCAAGTGGCTTTACGCTTGATTTCTGCTGTAGAAAATCGTCGTAAATTCCAAGCCAAGCTTGTAAGTGTTGATGTGGCAAATGAACTGATTCAAGTCGAAGTAGAAAATCAACATGTGATTGAAATCGATAGTCATAATATCGACAAAGCCAATTTGATCTTTCAAGACTAAATTTAATTTTAATGAAGAAGAATTTGAATAGTAGGTGACTTATGGGCCGTGAAATTCTTACCGTTGCTGAAACGGTTAGTAATGAAAAAGGTGTTAGTCGTGAAGCGATCTTCGAGGCACTTGAGCAAGCTTTAGTTGCTGCAACGAAGAAAAAATTCTACGAAGGCACAAATTCTGAAGAAGCACAGCTTCGTGTTGAAATTGATCGTAAAACAGGTGAATACCGCACTTTCCGTCAATGGACAGTGGTTGCTGATGAAGATCATGAAATGCCGGCTTGTCAAGATGCAATTTCTGATGTTGATCTAGCACAGTGGTCAATCGGTGATGTGCGTGAACTTGAAGTTCCTTCAATTGAGTTCGGTCGTATTGCTGCACAAATTGCAAAACAAGTGATCGTACAAAAGATTCGCGAAGCTGAGCGTGCACTGATTGCTGATGCGTATGAAGCGAAAGTTGGCGAGTTGATTTACGGTGAAGTGAAAAAGCAAACTAAAGACGGTTTTATTATCGATCTTGGTGAAAATGCTGAAGCTTATCTTGCACGTGAAGAAATGATTGCAAAAGAAATTTTGCGTCCTAAGCAACGTGTCAATGCAATTCTGTACAATGTAAACCGTGAAGGTCGTGGTGCACAACTGCAATTAACACGTGCTAAGCCTGAAATGCTAATCGCTTTGATGAAGAAAGAAATTCCTGAAATTTCTGAAGAAATTATTGAGATAAAAGCTGCTGCTCGTCAGCCAGGTGTTCGTGCTAAAATTGCAGTGAAAACCAATGATCATCGTATTGACCCAGTGGGTGCATGTATTGGTATGCGTGGTACGCGTATTCAAGCAGTACAATCTGAGTTAAATGGTGAGCGTATTGATGTTGTTGTATGGTCTGATGATCCAGCTCAATATATCGCAAGTGCTTTAGAGCCTGCTGATGTATCGGGTATTGTGATTGATGAAGAAGAACGTACCGCAGATATCATTTTTGCTACCAGCGATCAATTGGCTCGTGCGATTGGTTCTCAAGGTCAAAACGTACGTTTGGCATCAGAACTCACAGGTTACAAGCTGAATATGATGCTAGAAGATGAATACCGCGCGCGTCAGCAAAATGAAGCGCAAGTGTATTTGGATATGTTTGTAAGTCGTCTTGATATTGAAGAAGATCTTGCAATGGCATTGGTGGAAATGGGCTTCACTTCTTTAGAAGAGATCGCTTACGTTCCTGCAGACACATTTGATGAAATCGAATTGGATGCAGAAACAGTTGAATTATTGCAAAGTCGTGCGAAAGAAATTGCATTGGCAGATGCTTTAAAACAACAGGAAGATATTCAAGACCCAAGCGCAGAATTATTGGCAATGGAAGGAATGACTTCTGAAATTGCATTTGCACTTGCGGCACGCGGTGTAGTAACAGTGGATGATCTTGCAGATCAAGCAACTGATGATATCTCTGATATCGAAGGTTTGGGCGCTGAGAAAGCGGGTCAATTCATTATGAAAGCACGTGAATCATGGTTTAACTAGGAGATCGTATATGACGGATAAGTCAATTCAAGAGTTAGCAGTCAGTGTCGGTCTTCCAGTTGAAAAACTATTAGATCAGGTCCGAGAAGCAGGATTGCCTCAGGCGAAGGCAGAAGACACAATCTCGATTGAACAGCAAGACCGCCTTGTTTCACACTTGAAAAAAGTGCATGGACAAGACAACGGCAGCGCAGGAAAAATCACGTTGAAACGTAAAACAACCAGTACTGCAAAAGTTGCAAGTACTTCAGGTAAAGCTAAAACGATTAATGTAGAAGTTCGCAAGAAGCACACATTTACAAAGCCAGACCCTGAACAAATTAAAGCAGAAGCTTTGGCTAAAGCTGCTGCTGATACACAAGTAAAAGTTGAGAACAAGGCATCTACACCTGTAGAAACCAAGCCTGCTCAGCCTGTAAATAACGCAAGTGCAGCATTAAATGCGATGCGTGCTGCGCAAAACAAAGAAACTGCGAAACAAGAAGTTTCTAAGGCAGCCGTTGTTGTTAAACGTAAATCGACCAATAAGCCGATCGTTAAACAAGTCACCAAGCCGACTGAAACCGCTGAACAGAAAAAAGCGCGTGAAGCAGAAGCAGCTAAATTAAAAGCAGTGGAAGAAGCAGCACGTCGTAAATCAGCTGAAGAAGCACAACAGCGTACGCTTGAGCAAATGCGTCAAATGGCAACCAAGTATTCAAATGAAGATACGACGGCAACCATTCGTGTGGTCGATGATTCTCCATTGGCAGCTGGTCTTGTAGGTCAGGCGTATGAAGACTCATTTGCAAAAGAAGACCGTGATATTAAGCGTGGTGCGAATACACCAACGACACGTGCACCGAAAAAAGGTGGACGTCGTGGTCAAGAAGAGCAAAGTTTTAGCAAACAGCCTAAACGTGGTTTGAAAACAAGTTCTTCAAATAAACATGGCTTTGAAAAACCAGTTAAAAAACAAGTATATGATGTTGAAATTGGTGAAACTATTGTTGTTGCTGATTTGGCAGCGAAAATGGCAATCAAGGTTCGCGAAGTGATTAAATCACTCATGAAAATGGGTGAGCTCGTTACACAGAACCAAGCTATTGAACAAGATATTGCTGCACTTGTAGTTGAAGAAATGGGTCATAACCCAGTTCGTGTGTCTGATACTCAAGCAGAAGATAACTTGCTTGAAGCGGCTGAAGAAGCGCGTGGTGCTCAGTCAACTCGTGCGCCAGTGGTTACGATCATGGGTCACGTTGACCATGGTAAAACATCACTTCTTGACCGTATTCGTCGTGCGAAAGTTGCACAAGGCGAAGCAGGTGGTATTACACAACATATTGGTGCTTACCACGTGACCACGGATAAGGGAATGATTACTTTCCTTGATACTCCGGGACATGCGGCATTTACTGCTATGCGTTCACGTGGTGCGAAAGCAACTGATATCGTTGTTTTAGTTGTGGCAGCAGATGATGGTGTAATGCCACAAACTGCAGAAGCAATTGATCATGCTCGTGCTGCGGGTACGCCGATCATTGTTGCAATCAACAAAATGGATAAAGAATCTGCTGATCCAGATCGCGTATTGAACGAATTGACTGTAAAAGAAATCGTACCTGAACAATGGGGCGGTGACGTTCCAGTGGCAATGGTTTCTGCGCACTCTGGTCAAGGTATTGATGAACTTCTTGATTTGATTTCAATCCAAGCTGAATTGTTAGAATTGAAAGCATCTGAAGAAGGTGCGGCTCAAGGTGTTGTTATTGAAGCGCGTGTAGACAACAGCCGTGGTGCGGTAACGTCTATTCTTGTTCAAAACGGTACATTGAAAGTAGGTGATTTGGTTCTTGCTGGTGCATCTTACGGTCGCGTACGTGCAATGACAGATGAAAACGGTAAACGTATTCAATCTGCAGGTCCTTCGATTCCAGTAGAAATCTTAGGTCTTCCAGAAGCGCCAATGGCGGGTGATGAAGTTCTTGTTGTAAGCGACGAGAAAAAAGCACGTGAAGTTGCCGATGCACGTATGGATCGTGAACGTCAAAAACGTCTTGAGCGTCAATCTGCAATGCGTCTTGAGAACATCATGGCGTCTATGGGCAAGAAAGATGTGCCGATTGTGAACGTTGTATTGAAAACTGACGTACGTGGTACGTTGGAAGCTTTACATGTTGCGCTTGCTGACCTTGCAACTGATGAAGTGAAAGTTCGTATCATTGGTTCGGGTGTAGGTGCAATCACTGAGTCTGACGTAACACTGGCTGAATCTTCAGAAGCGGTACTTCTAGGCTTTAACGTACGTGCGGACAACACTGCGCGTCAAAAAGCGGATGCGGATAGTATCGACATTCGTTACTACTCAATCATTTACCAATTGATTGATGACGTGAAAGCAGCAATGAGCGGTAAGCTTGCTCCTGAGCATCGTGAGACGATCCTCGGTGTTGCACAAGTACGTGAAGTATTCCACTCAAGTAAATTCGGTGCGGCTGCGGGCTGTATGGTACTTGAAGGTATGTTGTACCGTAACAAACCGATTCGCGTATTACGTGATGACGTGGTTGTATTCCAAGGTGAGCTTGAGTCTCTTCGTCGCTACAAAGAAGTGGTTGAAGAAGTTCGTGCGGGTATGGAATGTGGTCTTGCGGTTAAAGGTTATAAAGACATCAAAGCACTTGATAAAATCGAAGTGTACGATGTTCAATTGATTAAACGGAGTCTTTAATGGCGGGTAGTCAACGTCTTAAGCGTATGGCTGATACAGTTCAGAGAGAACTCTCTGAACTGATTCGTCAAGAGCTCAAAGATCCGCGCTTAGGTGGTCTAGTGACCATCTCTGCGGTGAAAGTGAGTCCAGATTTGGGTTACGCAGAAGTTTACGTGACTGTAATGGGTCGTGAACTGGGTGATGAGCAAAACGAAGAGGCAAACAAAGAAACACTTGATGTGTTAAATAAAGCATCAGGTTTCTTACGCCATGAGTTGAGCCGTCAAATCAAAACACGTATTACACCGCGTTTGCGTTTCCACTATGACAAAACCAATGCATATGGTAACTACATGTTTGGTCTGATTGCTGAAGCAGTGAAGGATTTACCTCCAACTGATGAAGCGCAAGAAGACAACAAATAAAGTAAGCGTTCGCTTAAGTCAAAAGTCACCTAAGGGTGGCTTTTTTTATGGGTTAATTTATAATTTTGAAAATTACAAATAATGATAAATCCTTAAATATGAATACAAGAACCATAATATTGTCTTTGATGTTGTTATTTACAGTGCCTGTTTCACATGCTTGTATCAATACTTACGCTTTTGATTTAGGCAGAGAGGGTTTAGATGAACAAAGTGCCAAAGCAGAATTGAAAAATTTAGATAAAAAGTTCAAGACACACCAAGAGCTTAATGATTATGGTGTGATGCTGATTTACGCACGTCAATATGAAGATGCTATTGAGGTTTTTAAAGGAATAGAAAAATCGCACCCTTTGCTTGCAAAAACGGCAGCTAATTTAGGTACCGTTTATGAGTTAAATGGTGATGTGGAGAAAGCTAAATATTGGATTAATCAAGGTATTAAACGTGATCCACATATTCATGAAAAGAGTGAATGGATTCATCTTAAAATTTTAGATGCACAATTAGAACAACTGAAAAACCCGAATTGGATAAAAAACAACGATGTACTTGGACTTGATTTTGGCTATAAAGCTGCACCTAGAGCCAAAGTGAAAACACTTGAATTTAAGAATCAAATGTTGAGTTTAGAAGATATTTTAGAGCACAGTAAAGTTCAAATGGATCAGCGCTTAAGATTTGTGAACCATGATCCTATTAGTGCTCAAATTATATTTAACATGGCGAATATAGAGACAGTATTACTCAGTGGCGATGAGGATGATGTATGGAGTTTATATGAGCTTGCAGATTCAGTAGGATTTGTAGACAAAGCGCTGATTGAGCAACGTATCCACTATATTCGAGATTCGAAATGGTATGCTTTTAAACGTATGGTCGTTGAAATGAAAGTTGCGCTGATGAATTTATTCAAAGGATAGCCATCTATAGACTGAAATGGTTGAGGTAAAGAAAAAAAACAATTCTTCCTTCAAATCAGTTTAAAATGATTTTTATATGAACAAATACAAATAAATAATGAGGATGAACTGAATGAAAATGTTAAAAATGACCATGGTTTCAATTGCACTCGCAAGCACACTCACACTGTCAGGTTGTGGCTATAATACTTTACAAGCCAAAGATGAGTCAGTCATTGGTGCATGGTCAGAAGTCCAAAACCAATATCAACGTCGAGCAGACCTTGTTCCAAATTTAGTCAATGTCGTGAAAGGCTATGCCAAGCATGAAGAGCAAGTATTGACTGAAGTGACGCAAGCACGTGCCAATGTTGCAGGTTTGAAAGTCGATAAAGAAGTATTAGAAAATCCTGAACTGTTTAAAAAATATCAAGAAGCGCAGTCTCAAATGACAAGTGCATTGTCACGCTTACTAGCAGTGACAGAAAACTATCCAGATTTGAAAGCCAATGAACAGTTCCGTGATCTACAAGTACAACTTGAAGGCACTGAAAACCGTATTGCGGTTGCACGTAATCGTTATATCTCAACTGTTCAAGATTACAACACTTATGTGCGTCAGTTCCCTCAAGCCATGACAGCCAAAGTGATTGGTATGGATACCAAAGAAAACTTCAGTGCTGAATCTAGTGCTCAAAAGGCACCGACTGTGTCATTCAATTAATATGAATGGATCAACTTCAAATCTGGGTCAAATTCGCTTCAATGCTGTATTTGATCCAGTATGAAAGACTGAGGAACATCTATGCTTGATCGGCACGTCATGAGAACTTTAAAAAAGCTGAATGCGATTATCGTTATGAGCCTTGTATTGCTTGCGGGGGTTTCTACGTCAGTGGTCAATGCTGAAACAGCAACGGCGATAGATCAAGAAGAAGCGCTGGTTCTTAAAAAGATCATTCAACCTGATCAGCAACAACAAGCAAACACAACGCAAAAACATACAGATCAAGCCACAGCAAATCAAAATTCTACAAGTACCGTTACTGTTGCCAATGATATGGCGGATGGTGAATCTATTCGTGCATTACCGACCTTAAATGCGCCTGTGATTGATCAAGCCAACATATTAACTGTCAATGAAAAAGCTGTTTTAGACAGCCAAATCCGAAATTTATACGAGCAGGGCAAAGGTCAAATTGGCATTGTGATTATGCCAACAACAGGTCAAGAAAATATTTTTGACTTTGCGATGCGTACAGCAGAACAATGGAAACTAGGTTCTGCCAAGCAAGATAATGGTTTACTGATTGCGGTTGCAATTAATGATCGACGTTTACACATTGCCACTGGATACGGCTTGGAAGGCGTGATTCCAGACATTATCGCTAATCGTATTATTCGTGAGCAGATCACACCTTATTTTAAAGCCAATCAATATGGACAAGGTTTGATTTCAGGCGTGACTGAGATTGAGCGAATATTAAATCTAGATCCTGAAATTGCACAAAAAGCAGCACAAGATTTAAAGGATCGTCAAGAAGTGGCAGTCAAAGAGCAACAAGCGAAAGATCAAACGTTAAGTGCGGTGTTCTTTATATTAATCGCAGGTATTGTAGCTTCATTTATTATTGGTAATCGACTGAGTGCATCGGTTGCAGGGGTGACTGCTTTTGCTGCCAGTATGATCTTTGGCTCAGGTATTATCATGAGCTTGATCTTTGGGGTTGGTATTTTCTTTTTACTCTTTACCTCAATTGCTCAACTACTCTTTCAAGCATTTTTATCAGGCGCAGGTCGTGGTGGAAGCGGTGGTGGTGGATTTGGTGGCGGTGGTGGTTTTAGCGGTGGCGGTGGTGGATTTGGTGGGGGAGGAGCATCAGGCTCATGGTAACAAAGACAGAAACAACTGAAATTATTACTGAACCAAAGTTACAACAGGGTGTTGCTCCAAGTTTAAAGCGCTGGTTTAAACATTTCTTTTATATGCCTGCATCTAAACGCTATTTCACCAAACAAGATCAAACCAAGATTGCGCAAGCAGTAAAAGAGGCTGAGCATGGTCATGTTGGCGAGATTCAAGTGGTGATCGAGGGGTATATCCCCAGTGGTGTTGCTTATAGGCAGGACACGCGGTTACGCGCAAGACAGCTTTTTGCTGAACTGGGTGTTTGGGATACGGCATATAATAGTGGTGTGTTACTTTATCTGAACTTGTGTGAGCAAGTGGTCGAGATTGTGATTGATCGTGGCATTGATCAAGCCACTGAACAGCATGAATGGCAAGCGATCTGTGATCATATGGTGGAACAGTTGAAAGCCAAGAATTATACCCAAGGGGTGATCCAGGGTGTAGTTGAAATTGGTCAAATATTAGATCGGTTCTATGATGATCGAATGGAAGACTCAGAAAATGAATTAGGCAATGCGCCCATTATATTGAACTAAAAAGTATGGAAACTGACAAAAAATGTCAGTTTTTTACTTAAAATTACATATAAAAACATAATGTAAAATAAATATTGAAAAGCTCATCACAAAAATTAGAATAGGCATTAACAAAGTTAGCAATGAAACATCTAAGACACATAATTTGCTAATTTAAATCAAACAAAAAGCTATTTTAGATTTTTCTTGGGAGAAAAGTTATGAACGCTCAAAAAGGTTTTACCCTTATTGAATTAATGATCGTTGTTGCGATTATCGGTATTTTGGCTGCTATTGCGATTCCGCAATATCAAAACTATGTAACTAAATCACAAGTAACTCGTGTTGTAGGTGAAACTGGTAATTTGAAAACATTGGTTGATATGTGTTTAACAGATACAGCCGAATGTGCGTTCAATATTCCTAAATCATCTTTATTAAAAGAAACTACTGGTACTCCAGCTCAAACTGTAGCTGCACCAGGTAAGAAAGCTTCGGATGGTAACGGAGATACTCCTATTATTGCTTGTACCGCCGCTACAGGTGCTTGTACGATAACTGCTACGTTTGGTACTGCTGCTGGTAGTGTTATTCAGGGTAAAACAGTGACTTGGAGTCGTGCAGCAGATGCTGATGGTGGTTCTTGGTCATGTGCAACTCAAGCAGATAAAAAATATTCTGGTAATGCTTGTGTAGGTACTGAAACTGAATAATCTTCATAATAATTAATATTATGAATCAGATTATGAAGAAACTTCAAAAAAGACTCGGACTTTTGTACTGAGTCTTTTTTTATGCGACAATATAAAATGAAAAAACTTTTATAAAAACTGTGTTTTGTTAATATTTCATAAAATTAACCAAATAAATATGAAAGCACCAGTGCTTGAGTTTCATTTTTTCTAAGTTTAAATTTTATTAACTTAATAATTCTGATATTTTCTTATAGAAATCGTAATTTGCTTCAATCAAATTTACCGGTAATAAATTTGGTAAATTTTGAATAATTTATTACAAGTTATTTATAAATGTGAATACTAATTTTTTATTGCATTCCTAAACTTTCACTTGAAGAAGAGTAAATAGCAAACTTCGAATTAATTATAGACCAGAATTAAGCGTATAATCAGTTTATTAATTCTATTTAAATTGTTTATGAAAGCATTTTTTTTTATATTTTCAATTCTTTTCTTTTTTGTTGCATGGCTCATCCCATTCCATAAGACACCTTGGCCCACATTCTCCTCTGAAATTTTAACATTTCTTTCGGCATCAGTGTTGCTATTAAGTTTCTATAATCAAAAAATAGTCATTCCTAGACCGCAACTGCTTGCCATACCATTACTGAGTATTCCACTGCTACAGTTGGCAAGTGGGCAAATACTGTATGCATCCAATGCTATCTTATGCTTTGCCTATATCCTGATGTTTTGGTGCATGGTCATTGCGGGCTTCAATTTATCAAAAGATACGAAACAGCGAGAAAAAGTATTTTCTATTTTTTCTATAATGGTTTTGATCGTCGGTCTAATTTCTAGTGTTATCGCGATTTGTCAGTGGCTGAATGTTCATGGCTACTTTTCACCGTGGATGTACACCTTTAAAGGTAATCGGCCTTATGCTAACTTGGCACAGCCAAATAATTTAGCAACTTTATTGACGGTAGCATTGTTAGCATGTCTATATTTTTATGAAAAAAAATGGATCAAGAATATCTACTTGGTGCCTTATGCTCTCATCTTGATGTTTAGTATTGCCTTAACCCAATCACGCACGTCTTGGGTGGTGTGTTTATTTGTTTTAATTTATCTAGGTATTAAACAATTTAACAAAAACCAACGACTTGGCTTCTTAAAATTGTCGGGGTGGGTTGCGATATTTGTATTAATGATTGCTAATCTTCCATTTATTCATCAATTGATTGCAGACCTGTTTGGCTTAAAAATGGTAGAAACAGCCTCTGTAGTAGAACGAGCGTCATCAGGTTATCTTAGATTGGACATGTGGCAACAGCAGTGGATCGCTTTGTTGCAACAGCCTTGGTTAGGCTACGGTTGGAATCAAACGGGCATGGCGCAAATGGCTGCGTTCGATGCCCATCCTTCGCATGAATGGTATAAAAGCGCTCACAATATCATTTTTGATCTATTGATTTGGAATGGTGCGATCATTGGTGGATTGATTGTTGTGTATTTAACGGCTTGGCTATTTTGGTTAAATAAAGGGGTTAAAGATACCGTCTCGATTATTGCGACCTTAATGGTCTGTGCAATTTTGATTCATGGTCTGTTGGAGTTTCCACTGCATTATGCCTATTTCTTATTACCTGCTGGATTCTTGTTAGGTGTGATTCAAGCACAATATAAAAACTTACCTACGATTCAAATTAGTTCAAAAATAACCTCGGTAATTGCAATTGTATGTATTGTCGGTTGTGTAGTTTCTGTTCGAGATTATTTTTTGTATAAAGAACAAAGTAGTATTGCGAGTCTTAAAACACCTTTGACTACGTCGCAACAACAAGTGATGGATAAGGATATTATTTTACTGACGCAATTCAAAGAGCGTATTTGGTGGATTCAACTTAATCCAAAGACTCAAATGAACGATGCACAGCTCGTGCATATAGAGCGTATGGTTGCCAATATGGCAGCTAAATATGATTTATATAAGCATGCTCAAATATTGGTATTTAACGGAAAAGAGCAACAAGCAAGACAGCAGCTTTGGGTATTGGAAACGCTACATGGACAAAAGCGCGCTTATGAAGACCTTTTAAAATAAAGTGAATCAAGCACTTTTAGAAAGTGTTGATCTTTTTAAAAAGTGAATCGCAATAAAAATCCCCATTATGGTGTACATAGCGGGGATTTTTATTGCTCAATTTGAAACTTAAATTTGGCTTTGAATATAGTTTTCAATACCAACGCTTTCAATCAAATCGATTTGAGTGGTTGTCCAATCTAAGAATTCTTCTTCTTTCTCTAAAATTTCTCGCAATAAATCACGGGTCACATAATCCAGAGTCTGTTCCGCAAGTTTGACCGCAGATTGAATAGCTTCGATATTTTCTTTGACTTTACGCACGTCGCAATTTAAAACTTCAGCCGTGTGTTGGCCAATATAAAGTTTACCGAGATGTTGTAAGTTGGGTAGACCTTCTAAAAATAAAATACGCTCTATGACTTTATCTGCATGTTTCATTTGGCGGATTGACTCTTTGTATTCAGCAGAGCCTAGCTTTTCGATTCCCCAATCATTAAACATGCGTGAATGTAGGAAGTATTGATTGATCGCGGTTAAGTGGTGATACAACACTTGATTCAGTTGGTGAATAACGTCACGGTTGCCTTTCATTGTTCTTGCTCCAAAATCATCTTGTGCCTTATCAAGGCAATCCATAAGGATCATCTTACATGATCTAGAGGGATACTGACGAGTGATTTATAGAACAGCAAATGAAAATCGCAATCAAATCCACTTGGGATTACTATCTATCAAGTTCGAAAATGAACATGGGAAAAATTAATATGGATAGTTCAATAAAAAAATAACCCCGCTTGAGTCAAAGCGGGGGGAGAAATTTTTTTCAGCGTATTATTGTTATTCGGTATTATGTTTTGGTGTTGTATTTTTAGTTTCGACAATCAAAAACTAGTTTGGCTTTAAGCGGCAATCGAAATTCGAGCAGCGATTAATGATAGCTCTTCGTTGATAATACTTTTCGCTTCAGGAGCACAGCGCCCACAGCACGTGCCTAAATCTAATAGCTCACGAACTTCACGATAAGTCTCAGCACCATTTGCCATGGCATCTTTAATATCTTGATCTGTAATACCACGACATAAGCAAACGTACATTTTTGTAGAACCACAATGTTAAATGCGATAACTAATATTATTGATAATTATTATCGTTTGTCAATGAAATTCATTTAAATTCTCATTGATAGTGATTGGGTTTTTGAATAAAAAGATACCACCTTATCGGTGGTATCTTTTAAATATCTGTATCTATTTGAATTAAAAATAGATATATAAAATTTAATTTATTGTAAATTCAATTTAATTCAATTCATGCTGCTTGCTTATGATTTAGTGATGATGACTACACCATCCATTTCAACCAAAGCACTTTTCGGTAGACTTGCAACACCCAAAGCTGCACGAGCTGGATAAGGTTGAGCAAAGTATTCGCCCATGATTTGGTTAACCAATTGAAAGTTTGAAAGATCAGTGAGGAAGATATTTAGCTTTGCAATATCAGCCAGCGACCCACCCGCAGCTTCACATACTGCTTTTAAATTATCAAAAACACGACGAATTTGAGCTTCGATGCCTTCAACCAATTCCATGCTATACGGATCTAAACCGATCTGACCCGATAGATAAAGCGTTTCACCGACGAGAATCGCTTGAGAGTAAGTACCAATCGCAGCAGGCGCATTTTCAGTATGAATCACTTGGCGGGACATCAATTTCTCCTTTATTTCATCTCATTTCATCATAAAGGATCAAAACGTTTCGTCAAACATTAAAGTGACTTAATTTAGTCATTTTGATTAAGCTACTGTATTCAGTTGAATATAGGATTAGCCAGCTTTTGAAACTTCAGGTACAGCCAATGGCATAAGCTGGCGTGATATACGTGGAAAACCGAATTGCATACGTAATTCACGAATAATTTGCGCAATTTGCTGACGGTTGTGTACCACAATATCTAAATAGGTTTTTGATTCGTATTTACGGACAGACTCGATCCCAATTTTTGCTTTTCGGCAAATGTAGATCAGTTCAGACACCTGTTCATCATTTAAAACAATATCGATCCGAAGGTAAGCATTAAAGTTAATCTCTGCTTCCTCCTCATCGTTCCACTGTAGTGGCATGATGTTTTCAGGGTGTAAATGTTGCTCATGCAATAAGTTATGACAACGCGAACGATGCACAATCAAACCACGACGGGATAAATGCCCTTGAATAGGATCGCCTAACACAGGGTTGCAGCAATGTGCATATTTTACATCGACGCCGTCTGTGCCTAAAATCAGACGAGAACTTTGGTTTTGATCGGTTTGATCTTGGGAAAAGAGGTGATTTGCAACCAATTGAGGCAATAAGTCGCCTACAGCGATTTGTTCATATAAATCGTTTCGATTTTGGATATGACGCCATTGTAAAAGCTCATGCCAATCCGCTGGACTCAAATCTTTTACGGATAAATTAAATAGCTTCAAAGCACGATTCAGGGCTTGTTGACCGACTAATCGCTGCTCCTCAATATCTTGTTCTTTCAATATGTTTTGGATGGAGCGACGGGCTTTTTGAGTATTAATGAAACTTAACCAATCTGGATTAGGTGAAGCAAGAACATCGGTGATCACTTCAATCACTTGCCCACTGGTAAGCGGGGTCGATAAAGGTTTTGTTTCACCATTAATCTTTACGCCGACCGCATGGTTGCCCAAAAACAAACTGGCAGAATAGGCAAAATCAACTGCGGTCGCACCTTGTGGTAACTCGTGAAGTTGACCATGCGGGGTGTACACCCAAATTTTGTCTTGATGTAAATAATCCAAAAGATCACTAAAGGTCGTCTTCGCACAATCACCACCGACCAAGGTGTTTAGGTTTTTCATGGATGCTTGAATGGCAGAACGACAGGTTTGAGGTGCATTTTCACCCAGAACAACACCGAAACGAGCTGCTTTACGCATCAACTCTGTTTGAATGGTGAGTGATAATGTGGTTTTTTCACCTTTTAAGCGAAGCATCAGCGATTGATTGCCACCAGGAAGAGGATAGCGAATATGATCTTGGAAGCTCAAGACTTGGAAGTTTTCCTTTAAAATATCAACCAAGCGGTCACAGTCTGCGATGCTTTGTAAAATAATTTCAAAGGCATGACTATGTGTTAATTCTTGCAGATCAATTTCATTTTTAACAAAGTGGCGGATCAGCTCAATATTGTTATTTTTCTTTTTAATTCGACCTGGAACGCTAAATTCGACGAGGAGTTGATTGAGGTTGATCTCCCAAGTCGTTTGATATTTACAACGTTCAGGTTTTGTCTGTAAGAGCGCTTCTTGGACATTATTAAACATGTCCAAATCTAAGTTTTGATAACACAGATGCTCAAGGTTATCTGCCATTTCATTCATACCCACCAAACGCGCCATCGGTACAAAAATATCAAAGGTTTCTTGAGCGATGCGTGCACGTTTATCTGGGCGTAATGATTCAAGTGTGGTCATATTATGATAGCGATCTGCTAATTTAATAATAATGACACGTGGGTCTTGTAGAGTCGCCTGCAATATTTTTCGAAATGAAGCTGCTTTGTTATATTCTTTATCGCTTGAATGGCTCAGTTTGGTCACACCATCAACTAACTCAGCAACGGTCTTGCCAAATTTCTCAGTGATGTCTTGTTTGTTGAAATCAGTATCTTCAATGACATCATGCAGCAGTGCCGCCATTAATGTTTCGGCGTCTAAACGCATGTGCGCTAAAATACAACTGACTGCAATGGGGTGTAAAATATATGGCTCACCACTTTTTCGGGTAACACCATCATGTGCAATATCGGCATAATCGCAGGCAAGCAAAACCCTCTCGACATCAGCTTCAGATAAATATGCGTCGATAATGATTTTCAGTTGTTGCTTGGCTTCGCTGACCATTGGGCCTGGCATATTGCACCTTTTGTATTACAGAATTAACAAAAAATAAAGACATGTATTCATCAATCAGCATATCGCGTGGATTGTCAATTTGCTATTAAATAACTCATCTATTTATTTAACAAATTTTTCGGTTCTTGTCGATTGATTCTCTTAAAAAAAGACAATAAAAAAGCCCAGTAAAAATACTGAGCTCAATTATATAAATTAAAACTTACTGGAAAGAAAATCCGTCTAAGTTCAAGCTGTTAGCAGATAAAGCAAGATCTAAACTTGAAGTTTGATAATCTTGATCACGATGCTTAAGAATATCTTTGCTTACATGACCTTCAGCAATTTCACGCAATGCGACAACAGTCGGTTTATCGTTATCCCATTCAACAGTAGGTTCGATACCTTGACGAGCAAGTTGACGCGCGCGTTTGCTTGCCACTAGTACAAGCTCAAAGCGGTTGTCTACATGGTCTAAACAATCTTCAACGGTTACGCGTGCCATAAGAATTCTCGTTTGTGTGTAAAATTTTAACAGACTGAACAGTATAAATGCCTTCGTCTATAGACTCAAGTTTAATCAACGTTTCGGTGTAATTAATTTTTGAATCAGTTCTTGGTGACGGACTGCTTGCTGGGATAAAGCAAGGCGATTTGCATTAATCACCGATTCAAGATCGTGCAAAGCTTTATTAAAGTCATCATTTAAAATAATGTAATCGAAATTGACGTATTGCTGCATATCTTCAACCGCACAGCTTAATCGGTGTTCAATCACATCCACCGCATCAGTACCACGATTAGATAAACGTTGACGTAAATCAAACTGTGTAGGCGGCAATATAAAAATTTGTTTTGATTCAGGAAATAGTTTGCGAACTTGTTCGGCACCTTGCCAATCAATTTCAAGTAAAACGTCATGTCCTTTGGAGAGTTGCTTCTGCACAGTCTCTTGAGAAGTACCGTAGTAATTCCCAAAAACTTCAGCATATTCAATAAAACCACCTTGATTCACTTGCTCTAAAAAAACTTCTTTAGACGTGAAGTGGTAATGTACACCTTCAAGTTCACCAGGACGTTGTCCGCGAGTCGTATGTGAAACAGAAACGTGTAAGTTGCTTACGCGCTCAAGTAGGGCTTTTACTAGTGATGTTTTGCCTGTTCCAGATGCAGCAGAAACGACAAACAAGAGACCCGACATGATATTTTTCCTGATATGATAAAATATCTTCTCTATTTTAGAGTAGACGGGTTTCAAACAAAATAGCTATTCGCACATTTGTTTGCAAATTTATTGTGAATCGTCCGAAAAATTAAGTGAGCATCGAGGATCCTATGGAAATTGTATTGGCGAATCCACGTGGTTTTTGCGCAGGGGTAGATCGTGCCATTGCGATTGTAAATCGCGCGCTTGAAACTTTTAGTCCACCGATCTATGTTCGCCATGAAGTAGTACACAATAAATTTGTTGTCGACGACCTACGCCAGCGTGGCGCAATTTTTGTTGAAGAGCTTGATGAAGTACCCGATGATAATATTGTCATTTTCAGTGCACATGGTGTATCTAAAGCCGTTCAAATAGAAGCGCAGCGCCGTGGTTTAAAAGTCTTCGATGCAACGTGTCCTTTGGTGACCAAGGTGCATATTGAGGTCACTAAATATGCGCGTGAAGGTGTTGAGGCAATCTTGATCGGCCACGAAGGGCATCCAGAAGTTGAAGGGACTATGGGTCAGTATGATCTCAAAAATGGTGGTTCAATTTACTTGGTTGAAGATGAAGATGATGTTCGGGCTTTAGCTGTAAATAACCCTGAAAAACTCGCTTTTGTGACTCAAACGACTTTATCTATAGATGATACTGCAAAAGTGATTGATGCATTGCGTCAAAAATTCCCTGCGATTCAAGGTCCTCGTAAAGATGATATTTGTTATGCAACGCAGAATCGACAAGATGCTGTACGCGATTTAGCAAGTCAGTGTGATGTGGTTTTAGTTGTAGGCTCGCCAAACTCATCGAATTCCAATCGTTTACGTGAGTTAGCAGAACGAATGGGTAAGCATGCTTACCTCGTTGATAATGCAGATGAGTTACAACAGCAATGGTTTGCAAATATTGCAACAGTGGGTGTCACTGCTGGTGCTTCAGCACCTGAGATTTTAATTAAACAAGTATTACAGCGTTTACAAGATTGGGGGGCGAGTGTGCCTCAGGAATTGGCAGGCAGAGAAGAAAATATTACCTTTAGTTTGCCTAAAGAATTGAGGATACAAGTAACGCAAGTTTAATAAATAAAGCTTTAAAAACTTGAAGAGGACGAAGTCATGCGTTAAAAGTGTGACTTTGTCCTCTTTTTTACGCCTTTTGTCCAAACATTTTTGTTTTTGTCGTCATAAAGGGTTATTTTTGTAATGTAAAAAATAATTACAAAAGCGATCCATATGAAAAATATCCAATGGGGTTTCACTTTAATTGAACTGATGGTGGTCATTGCTATTATTGCAATTGTTACCTCGATCGCAGCACCTAGTTTTGCTCAGCAGATTGAAAACCATAAATTTAATAATGAAATTAGGGATGTCCTTACCTTAATGGCTGAGGCTCGTACTCAAGCGATTACCTTAAAAAAAGATGTCAAAGTTCACTTCTCAAAAAAAATAACAGATCAAAATAATGAGACCAATTTGTATTGGTCGGGTCAAAGTGCGCAGATCACTGCCGTGGATCATATTGAATTCGATATGTGGGGTCGGGTGAAGCAACGTCCCGTAAATGGCTGCATTGCCATTACGCACAAATCCGATACCCGCTTTAGTAAGGTATTGACCGTCAATGTTTTAGGTTCCTTGAATGCCGCTCAGGAGAACGCTACATGCTAACTGCTGCGCATAAAAAACAACAAGGGGTCGGGCTGATTGAGATATTGGTCGCTTTGCTGTTGTTGGCTGTGGCAGTACTGGGTTATGTTGCTCTGCAATATCGTTCTTTAGATGCCACTGTCGAGGGCGGTTCACGCGTGGAAGCAATAGCTTTGGCACGCGACTTGGCAGAACGAATTCGGGTAAACCGCAACGCGTTCAATGTATATACGACTCAATTAAAAACCGCAGACGCACAAACCCAATATAAAACTGATTGCGAAAAGACCAATTGTAGCGAAACAGATATGGCCGATTTTGATGTGGCTCAAGTGGTGACCAAGGCCAATGTTTTAGGCATGAGTATGAACATTATGCAATGCCCTAAAAATGAAAATAGCCTGAATTGTATTTATGTGGCGTGGGGAGACACCAGTCCAACTAATGGTGATGGTGTAGGGGATTGTACCAAGGACAATGCTTATCACAGATCATCGACATGCATTATTATGGAGACATATTAATCATGAATAAACAGGCAGGTCTAACCCTGATCGAGTTGATGCTTGCAATGGCTTTAGGACTTTTGGTATCTGCTTCCGCGATTTTAATGTTGTGGACGGGGCAAAAAAGTTTCTCCATGCAACAAGGCTTGGCCAATCTGCAAGACAATGCAAATTTCGGTTTAAATTATGTGACCAAAGATATTCGCTTGGCCAATTTAAATAACCAGAAGTCTGAAATCACTGATCAAACTGCTTTTGGTGGAATTGTTTTGACTTCATCTGTCAATGCTAAAAAAGACACCACAGTAAATCCAGCCGTTGCTTTAAGTAATTTGAATCAATCCATTGTGGGTGACACAGCTGCAGTGAACTTATTGTCTCGCAGCCATGGTCATGCGGTTGGCACATCGACGCAGTGGACGGGTGCTTCCAATGTCAATGATGCGACTGCCAAGTCAGCCCTTCATAGTGATCAGTTGGTGATCCAATATATTCCGCAATATATTTTAGATGATAAAGGTACTGCAAGTCAGGATGATGATGAGCTTGTGGGTGGCTTTGACTGTGAAGGAACTGCCTTAAATTTTCCTGTAATTCAAAAACCTACGAGTAATATCTTTGGTGAACAAGTGATTGTTCAGCGCTATTTTTTAAGAGCGAATAATCAACAAGCCAATGAGCCAAATACTGGTTTAGGCTTGGTATGTGATGCAGGTCTTTATGCCCGAAATGGTGACCCTACTGCCATTAGCAATTATGGAGACAATGGTGAAATCATTATGCCGCGGGTCGATCATTTCCGAGTGTTGCTAAGCATTCAAACCCTCACAAATACTCGACGTTATATATCAATTAAAGACTATATGGATTTGGCTGAACCCAGACCACGTATTGTTGCGTTGCAAATGGGTGTATTGGCAAGATCGCTTGATCATATAGGAGGCGACTCAGTCATTAAAAATGATCAAACTTATAAAGTATTAGATCAAAATGTAGTGCTTAAAACCGATCAAAATAAACAGAACAAATACTTAAGAAAAGTGATCACACAAAATGTAGCGTTACGCAATGCGATTGGGGAGAGAGGACGATGAAACAACATCAACAGGGTGCCACGCTCATCGTTGTACTGTTTGTACTCTTAATTCTTACTATCATCGGCACTGTTGCGATTCGACAAAGCTCAATAGTGTTAAAGGTTGCAACAAGCAGCCAAGCTCAACAGTTGTTGACTCAAAATACAGATGCGACTTTTTATAATGTGGAAAATCTAGATAATTTTATCCAAAGTTTAAGCGCAATGGGGATGTTTAAGTATACCAACAACGCTAAAGATATTGATAAAGAACTGGTCTTTTGCTTCAGAGGCGATCAAAAGCAATTCTTTAACATCGGTCGTGCCTCAATCATTGCTTGGGAGGAAGGTAAAACTGAACCGACCAATTCATCTATGGGTAAGGATGGTTTTTGTGATGCCAAAGATACCAGCAAAAACTTTTTTACCAGTACCCGTCGTGTAGTGATGACCCAAGTGGCGGTAAAGTTTTCGACGGTTAATTCGGGTACACCGTTTAGTGATCGACAGCGGGGAACAGATACTAAACAAAGTCAGTCTGAAGAAGCAAAGCGAGTCAAAGTATTTTCGGTCTCTGTGATGCCGACGCTATCGAGCGCGAGTCGTGATGATATTAATCTGTGTCTTCAAAATAGAATGAGCGAAGTCACCATTCCTCAAGGTACAACAGTTGCGTCAGATAGTGCTGCACGTCAAAGCGTAACCACCTGCTTAACAGGGTTAAATGTGCCGTTTACGACGCATGTCACTGAATACACAATTACTCCAGAATATTCTTAATGGGGTTGGGCTAAAATATGATGACTCAATTAAAAAATAAAAAAATGCTACATTCCTTTCCTAAAGCGCTTTTGGTCACACAGCTTTCGCTACTGTGTAGTGGGCTAATGTTATCCGCTTCGGTGAATTCAAGCGATATTGATATTTATCAAAAAGCTAAGGAGGGTGACCGAACTTTAATGTTCATGATTGATGTGTCTACGTCAATGGATCGGTCTGCCGATACTAGCGTTGGATCAGGCTATGCATGTGACTTGCCAACTTCGGTTAAAGACACCTCTAGCGCGCAAAAAGAATTAAAGCAGATTAGTCATGGATCGAATCAAGTCTTTAAAACAACATTGGAGCGGGTATATTGCTTGGGGAGTGATAACCTTAAATATTACGATCGAATCACTCGCGTTAAAGATGCAATGATCGATGTGTTGCTGGGGAATACAGATAAAAAAGTCACTGCCTTAGATGGCAAATATATTATTGGCTTATCAACGCTAGGTTCTGCAAAAGTGAATGGCGGTACGGTACTGGTGCCTGCAAGAGCTCTGAATACAATTATTGATGCTGCAACAGGTAAAACTCACCGAGATTTGATGGTAGAAGAAGTGGCAAAGCTCAAAGGGGTGTCAGCCACCCCGACTGCAAGGTCTTATGCTGAAGTTGCGGCTTATTTATTAGGTACCAATACCAATGCTCGGTCATTGATGCGTACTTATTATCAGAGTATGGGCAATAGAGAGATTCTTTTGGGGTTGGACCCATGGATCTGTAAAACTCCCTTAACCAATACAGCAAATGATTATCGGACATATACAGCGACAGATGGGCATCTAAAAGGTCAACAAGTTGATATCGCATGGTGTCAAGATGCGCCAACTACTTTATGGTCACCTATTTTACAAACCAATCCTCGTTTAGTGCGTCTAGCCTATTCAACAACACGCGAATTATGGTTTGATCCTACGGAAAGACAAAGAAATGTGATTGCGACGATTTCTGGCTTTCCATATTCTGTGGACGCTGCAAAAATAGCGGACAAAAGCAAATATCTAAATCCGAGCTCAATCAATAAGCAATTAAATTATTCAAGCAGTGATAAGTCATGTAATGGTCAAGCCATTTATATGTTGACCGATGGTGAGCCGAATAACGGCAGAGACAGTCTTACACTTATGCAATCTGCTTTAGGAGACAATAGTTCAGAAATTAGTTGTAGTGATTCCGAATCAGGTTCTGAATGTAGCTTAAAGATGGCAGAAATTCTAGCCAACCCAAATCGTAACCCTTCTAAAGTCGCCATCAAAACAGCTATGGTTGGATTTGGTAATGATTTCAACGGCATTCCATCTTCTGTAAAAACCGAAGCGGGCGTAGACGCTGTAACTGGAGTAAGTGAAAGCGTCAAAAACGCTGCAAAATTGGGGATACGTGGCCAAGGTGGATGGTATTCAGGAAATAAATCTGAAGATATTGTATCGAGTATTCAAGCGCTGATCGACTCTATCTCAGAGGATATTCCTTCGGTCACCACCGGCGCACCAACGGTTGCCAAAGACTCTTTAAATCCTGCGGTGATTCAGCCGGTAGCATATTACCCACAGTTCCAACCCACTCCTGATCAAAACTATCAGTTATGGATTGGTAATCTCAAAAAATACAATATTGGCGATGATGGACAGTTAAAAGACAAAAACAACAATGAAATTTTAGATGCAAATGGAAATCTGATCGACAACTTTGACCTGTGGTCAAAAGCAGTTGATCCCGCAGTTCAAGGGGCAGAAGAAAACATCCTAGGCAGTCGCAAATTCTCTTTGAAGGGTGGGGTGTGGTCAAAATTAAATTTAAAACTAAATGGCAGCAATGTCGAAAATCGTAAGGTATTGACCAATCGCGTCGTAAGCTCAACCGATGCCAATCGTTTTATTGGAGGAACCACTCTACGTCAAGTGCGGGTCAGTGATTTAAATGGGGCAGATTCAAAATATACGACAGATCCCAATAGAGGCTATCTGATTTCACTGTTAGGCTACACTTTAAATAAAAACATCCCTAGTTCAGCGGAACTTACCGCTGCGCCAGAACTGAGACAAATCGGTGCAGTCATGCATTCATCGCCTATTCTACTGACCAATAAAGGTACTGTGGAATACGATATAAGCTCGAAAAGCATCATTTCCAAAGATCGTGAAGACTATGTGCTGTTTGGTACCACCCAAGGTGTCCTGCATGTAGTGAACGAAAAGACTGGAGAAGAAAAATTTGCATTTGTACCGAATGAAATGGTCGAAAATCAAAAAGAAGCCTTTTTGACCCCCGATCAAAGCAACGCTGGAACAGATCAACTGTTTTACGGGATAGATGGTCCATGGACTGCCTATACCGAATATGTGGTGGCAAGCACTGACGGGTTAACCGTTACCAAAGGTAAGCAAGATCAAACAGGCAAGCAAATGGTGTACGGTGGCTTGCGCATGGGGGGGCGTAGTTATTACGCGCTAGACCTTGCCAATATGGATGAGCCTAAGTTGCAATTTCATATCTCGCCTGCAGATCAAAAAGTCTATTACAACGGTAGCAGTAAATCATTTACACAGCTTCAATACATGGGACAAAGTTGGTCTAAACCTGCGATAGGTTGGGTGAAATGGGGTTCAAGCCGAAAACGTGTGATGTTTGTGGGAGGTGGCTATGATGCAGGTGGAAGCGATGGAGATGCTCGTACCAATGGGGTAAAAGGTCAGTATGCCGGTTATGAAAGTGATACCTATGATCCAAGCTTTGCCCAAGGTGGTGGGGTGTATATGTTCGACGCTGAAAATGGTGACCTGTTATGGTGGGCGAGTAGTCAAGCCACCACCAGTGACAAGGCCGCCACCAGTGGCGTGATTGCAACTCAAGATCAGCAGCTAAAACATAGTGTGGTCAGTGAAATTAGACTAGAAGATCGAAACAGTGACGGTCTAACCGATCATTTATATTTCGGTGATTTAGGTGGACAAGTTTTTCGCATGGATATCAACAATAATGCGACAGCCATCGGTGGGTTTTTAAATAAATCACAGCGCATTCTCAATTTAAACTCAGGTGCGACCAGTCCACGTTTTTATGAAATGCCGTCTTTTTCAATCTATGACGCTGCTGGAAAATCATTTGCTGTAATCTCAATCGGCAGTGGTAATCGAAGTTTACCGTTACAAGAATATGCAGCGAATACCGCGGGTCGTGATTATGATGCGATTTACAATATTTTTGACAAAGACGTCACAGCACCGAGCCTATATGCCACTAATCATACTTTTGAGAATACGGCAGTTAAAACTGATTTGGTTGAACTTACACAACAAGATCGTATAGACAACACCGTCCCTAAAACCTCTTATGCATCAAGAGGATGGTATTTCAAGTTTCAAAATGGTGCAGCAATACAAAGCGCTAAAGTCATTTCCTCACCTATTGTCACCAACTATAGAATGTATGTCTCTACATTCGATGGCAGTAAGGCCGGCTTAGGCGGGGCATGTGGGGCAGGCGTTAAAGGCGAAAGTTTCTTGCAAACTTTTTGCATGCCTTTCGGTCAGTGCTTAAAAAGCACTTCTGGTACCAATGGAACGCCAGGAAATCCGGAGGAGGAATGTACAACAGGAGATGGATGCTCTATTGGCGTCGGTTTGCAAACCACCACTGTTGTGCCTGTGCCTAATTGTGAAGGGGAAAGCTGTGCAGGTGGTGGTTCAGCGCCCAAACCTTCACCCTCTGGGAATGCAAATTACTGTATAGATACAGGTGCAATTGGGCTTTCTCATAAAGATGGGGTGACGGGTAAAAATGCGACCAAAATGTGTCTGGTTCCACAGCGCTGGTATCCGGCATTTAAGTAGAGTCTTAGCATGAAAAAAATAAATTACCTAAGCTCTCAAGGTTTTACATTGATTGAGCTGATAATTGTGGTGGTCATTATGGCCATTCTTGCGGCAATTGCGATCCCAAGCTATGAGACCTATATACGTAAAAATTTGGAATCGACTGCAATGCAACAGGTTCAAACGGTTGCCAGTGAACTTGAGCGACATAAAGCACGAAATTTTAATTATTTGGGCTTTGCAACCGTTCCAGATCCTGTGGTATTGCCCAAAGGTTCAACGGGTGCAGAGATAAAGTTTAAGCTCAAAGTTTATGATGGCGATACCCCAAGCAAGTCCCTAAACGATACAGGGGCTGCAGGTCAAACATGGGTAATTCAAGCGCTATCTCAAGATGTAAAACTGCATAGTTTTGTGATCTCTAGCACGGGAAAGCGCTGTAAAAAATTAGGAACAAGCATCAGTTTAGATTGTAGTGGGGCAGAAACATGGTGAAAATGATAAAAGGCTTTACTTTGATTGAGCTGATGATTGTAGTGGCTATTATTGCGATATTGTCTGCGATTGCATATCCGTCGTATCAGGAATATGTACGAAAAACCAAACGAATTGAATCGCAAGCTGAGCTGATTGCTTTAGCAGGGCAGCTTCAGCGTTATAAAGTTGCAAATTTTTCTTTTCTAAAAATCGATGAAGGTAGTACAGAACCGATTACTTTGCAAGACCTAGGTCACAGCGCAATTTTACCAAGTTCAGGTGATGCTCTTTACGATGTCAGCTTAACAGATGTGACGGCAAATACATGGACCTTAATTGCCACACCTAAAATGAATACATCACAGACAATCGATGGTGCATTTAGCTTAAATCACCGAGATCAACGGTGTTGGGATAAGGGTAAATCGACGTGTATTTTGTCAGATACCTCTACATGGAATGATAATTAAAAGTGCAATCATATATAAAGCGGACCTAGAAATATGTCCGCTTTTTTTTTGATTTTAAAAGGCTTTGTTGCACAAACCTAGCATAGAAGGCTTATTGGGCAATATAATTTCAAAATGAATAAGCCTGTCCCTAAAATTTATCGTACAACCAATTGGTCCTCCTATATGAGCAGTATACTGCGAAGACTGATTAACCGAGGCAATATTTCCATTTGGTTTGATCCAAAGACTCAGTGGTATGCACAGTCACAAGGCAAACAAGGTCGAAATCAAATCTCTATTTCGACTCTCTTCACGTATGGTCACAGGTTTTGTTCAAAGTCTGATTAAACTTTGCGGATTAGGTTGGACAGCCCTAGATTACACGACGCTTTGTAGAAGACAAAAGCATATTGATATTGCGATTAGCTATCAAGAAAGTCGTGATGGACTTCCTTGCGCAGTACACTGCTCATCATGGACTCTACTGGTTTGAAGTTTCTAGGTGAAGGCGAATGGAAGTGTAAGAAACATGGGCCTGAATATCGTCGCCAGTGGCGTAAACTTCATATTGCTATATTCATATCGCTATAAATGCTGAAACCCTTCAAATACGTGCTGTACAACTCACCACAAATAATGTCAGTGATTCACAAGTACTCGAAGATTTACTTGCTCAAATTCCACTGGATGAGCAGAGTCATTCAGTCTATACAGATGGTGCTTATGACACAAAGCACTGCCGACAAGTCATTTTAAATCGAGATGCACATGCGACCATTCCACCAAGAAAGAATGCAAAGCCATGGAAAGATCAGCAAGCGAGGTCTATAGAGCGGAATGAGTTATTGAAAACAGTCAAACGGTTAGGAAGATCCCTTTGGAAAAAAGTGGTGTGGTTATCATCGTCGAAGTTGGGTGGAAACCAAGATGCATTGCATCAAATTATTGGGCGATACATTAATATCAAAGAGTTTCCCTAGTCAGGTGAACGAGATTCATGCAGGCGTAGCAGTACTCAACAGATTTACAGAATTAGGTCGCCCTCATACTCAAGTTGTGACTTAAATTTGGCTCACTTAGGTTAGCTCTGCCTCGCAAGCCTTTGTGCAACAAAGCCCTTTTAGACCCTATTATTTTTTGGGGGATTACCCAGGCAATTATTTAGCACTTGATTTAGCAGAAAAAATACTAAAACTACTGAAACGAGGACGTTTGAGATTGCACAAAATTTAGAACGATACAAGTGAAGAAATTTTAGTTATAGAGCATACTCACCCACAAATGTTGCCGTAGGTGATCCGGTCAAATACAACATTTCTATTTCAGGGATTGCAAGTGTTGATCAGGATGGAAAGGAACAAACTGCAAATTTAGCTGATAATGGCGCTGGTTGGGTGATGAGGGCTGAATCAGTTCATATTAAAAATCATACTTATTGGTTCAATAGTTTAGGTATGAAATGTAGAAACAAAATAGCATCAAAGGTGACTAATTTTGGCTATGGTAGTAAGGACGACGAAAATGAGAGTTGGTAAATAATATAGCTAAAAAACCAATATGAGCTACAATAGAAAAAACACTAAGATTTAGGATCATGCCAAAAACATATTCTGTCGATCTACGCGAAAAAGTCATGCAGTTTTATAAAGAATCACAGCATAAATCCAAAACGTGTGAACTATTTAATATTGCAAGAACCACCCTAGATGATTGGATCCTACTCGAACAGCAAACTGGTCAGCTCAAACAGCCTAAACCTCAAAATGCAGGACGCCCTTCGAGGATTCGAGATCTTCAAGCCTTTGAGCACTTCGTAAAAAATACACCGTTTACTCAGGCGAAAGATCTTGTCCCTCTGTTTGAACAACAATTCGGTTATACCGTTGGTTATCATGTCATTTTAAAAGCCCTTAATAAGATGGGATGGACGCGTAAAAAAAGAGTTTTCTTTACAGACAAGCCTGTAAATTAAGTCGTGCTGTATTTGAATGGTTC